>NZ_JAOCLK010000034.1:0-54437 GCF_029845265.1 Ectopseudomonas oleovorans | reverse complement strand
AAACGGAAATCACTATTTTGCCATCACTCCCGTTTCTCTCAGCTCAAGCCTAGCCATTTGCGCAAAGAAGCTTTTATGCTTCAATCATTCGCATCTGAAGTATTAATGCTGCAAATTAAATTTTATGAGTCTTATAAGCTTCATTTTTAAGTGAAGCATATAAGATTCTTCTGGTTGATTTTGAAGCTTTTAAGGCTCTTCATATCCAATAGAGCCTTATCTGCTGCACTCTGGATAGAGCGAGTGAGGTAGCCCATGCGCAGTACAGTGCTGACCCAGATCAAACGTCGACGCCTGCAGCTTGGCCTGAAAGGTACGGATATGCCGTTGCGGGTGGGGTTGAATCGCCAGCAGTACGGCAAGATCGAGAAAGACGGTAACCCCAGCCTGGCTACCCTGGACAAGATCGCCGAAGGCCTGGACGCCACGCTGATGCTGATCCCCAAGGAGCTGGCACGTCAGGTCGAGCAACTGCTGGAGGCCGGCCCCGCCAGGGCGCAACAGAACTACGCCGTGGATCGCTCGCCATCGTCTGCGCCTGGTGCGGGCGTCAAGGAAACTATCGAAGACCCCTGGCAAGACCTGGGTGACGACTGATGGCCGGCGAGCAGGTTTCGGCACTCAGGTTGACGCTGCATGGGCAGTTGGTGGGTTACGTGGCCGGCTATGCACATAACCGCACGGTGTTGTCGCTGGCGCCGTCGTTTGTTGAGGATGCCAACCGCCCCGCGCTGACCCTGTCACTGGCCAACCCGGCCACTTTCGCGACCCGTGCTGGCAAGAGTTTCCCGGTGGTGACCAATATGCAGTTGCACCCGCTGCTGAGCAACCTGCTGCCCGAAGGCGCGCTGCGCCAACTGCTGGCCCAGCGCTTGAAGGTCCATGAGCACAACGAGTTCCCGCTGTTGGTACACCTGGGCGGCGACCTGCCCGGTGCGCTAATCGCCGAGCCGGTTGCTGCCGAGGCTATCCCGGATGCGGCCTTCGGTGACCGTGGGCGGCTCGACCGAGTGGCGGTGGCTACCGTGGACCGGGTGGCGCATTTTTCCCTGGCCGGGGTGCAGATGAAGTTTTCCATGCACCAGCGCGATGGCCGTTACCAATTGGGGGATACGGCGGCGCCCGGTGACTGGATCATCAAGACGCCCTCCACGGTGCATGATCATGTACCGCTCAACGAATATACCTGCATGCACCTTGCGGCACTGGCCGGCGTGGATATACCGGAAATCCGTCTGGTAGAACTCGACAAGCTCGAGCGTCTGCCGCAGATCAAGCTGCCGGATGAAGGCTATGCCTATGGCATCCGCCGCTTCGACCGGGCCGAGGGCAAGCGCGTGCATGCCGAGGACTTCGCCCAGGTGCTGTTCGCCTATGCGGCGGACAAGTACCAGAGGGCCAGTTACGAACAGATCGCCCGGCTGATCTATCAGAACACCTACAGCGGCCAGCGTGACGTGGTGCAGATGGCTGTGCGCTTGCAGGTCAACATCCTGTTGGGCAACGGCGATGCGCATCTGAAGAACTGGAGCATTCTCTATCCCGATGGCGTGAACCCGGTGCTGTCGCCGGCCTACGACATCCTCTTCACCAAGGCCTATATCCCTGCCGAGCAGCACTACGCGCTGAACATGGCGCAGACCAAGCAGTGGTATGAGGTATCGCTCGAGCACTTCCGGCGCTGGGCCAGGCGCGCGGATCTGCCGGAGTCGCCGATTCTCTACAACCTCAAGGCCGCCATCGATAAGGCTCGCGCGCTATGGCCGGCAGCCCTGCGCGATAGCCCCATGCATGAGGCGCACAAGGCCGTATTGCGTGAGCACTGGCGGGCGCTGCATGGGGATTTTCGGATTGATAGTTAGCTGCTGACATCACGGTTCCTACCCAACGGAGTCGCGGCTAAAGCCCCTCCCACAGGTCTTCAATGCTGTGGGAGGGGCTTTAGCCGCGATGCTGTAGCCCTGCTACACGCCGCGCAGGGTGTAGGGGAATCTCACCTGCGTTTGGCAAAGCCCAGCGCGGGGTGAAAGCGCCAGCCGCGCTCGCTCTCGGGCAGACTGACGGTGCCGAGGCGCTTGGCGCAGCCCTCCAGACTCATGTCCAGCTCCTGTGCCAGTTCAGACAAGGCCTGGAGGTAGTCGGTAGCACCCCAGGGGCTGATGCGCGGTCCGGCCAGTTCGCTGTCGGCGATGCGCTGGTGCAGGCTGTTTTCCACCGGCACGTAGATTTGCTCGTAGCGGCGCTGGCCGGGGTCGATGCGGTGTAGCTGGTAATCCTCATCGTCTTCGTCCGGCAGCAAGATCAGCTCGACCTTTGGCTGGGTGTCGAGGCGAAAGGGTTGCTGCTGTTGAGCAATGGCAGTGAGGTGTAGCAGCGGCTGGCTCCAGCCGTCATGGGCATTCATTTCACCCGATGCGCTGCTTTGTCGCCGCAGGGCGCGGGGTGACAGCGTGGCCGCTTGTGGTTCGGCCTTGTGCAGCATCCAGTCCTGCAGGCGGGCGTGTTCCAGGTCGACCAGATTGTTCTTAGCATCGAGGGGCGCGGGGCGTTCGAGAATGCGCGGGCGGGCGTCGATCCGTTGGTATTGCTCGGCTTCCAGCAGCCTGTCCAGACGATGGCTGTTCAGCCGCCAGGGGTGTTCCGTCTCGAAACCGGGTTTGCAGAAAGCTGGCTGGTCGCGCCGTTCGGCATGGCGCAGGTTGCTGTCGAATATCTGCACATTGGTTGTGCTCCAGGGCTCGGGGCGATGGCGCCGCACGCGCCCGGCCAACTGGATCAGCGAGCGCATGGAGGAGGGTTCGACCAGTGCCCAGTCGTAATCATGGTCGCGGCCCACTTCGGTGACCGGCGAGCCGAGCACGATAAACAGCTGCTCCGGCTCGTCGAAGCGCTCCAGGCGTTGGCGAATCTCCGGCAGTGCGAATACCGCATCGGGCTGCTCACGTTTGAGGGTGGCATCCAGCCGACTCTCGATGGCCGAGCGCAGCAGCAAAGGAAATTGCGAGTGGTAGACGCACAGGTGAATCCGCGTGCCGGCGGCCGCACCCAGACGGAACAACGCCAGGGCCACATCGAACAGGGGCTCGATATTGGCCATGCGTACCATGCCGAAGCTTACGCGCTTGCCGCTGTGCGGGTCGGTTGTGGCGTTGGTGTCGTGCAGGCTGCGGGCGGCGGTCAGTATCTGCTCGGCGAAAGCCTGGCGAATCTCCTCCGGGCGCTGGCTGGCAAAGCGCAGCGGCAGCAGTTGCGCCTGGCGGCGCGTGGGCTGCGTCGCGAGCCAGGCGTGGCGGCGTTGGGCGAAGTCCAGGTGGGCGGCGCTGAAACTGGCGCTGTCGCTACAGTCCAGGCGGCTTTGTCGCTGTTCATCGACCCAGGCACAGGCGATGGCCGACAGCTCGCCAGGGCGTTCGCCACGATGATGCTGATACTCGACACGCCCGGCGCGATAGGCCTCGAACAAACCCTGGATCAGGGCAGGCGGCAGGGTGGCCGAGGACAGTAGCACGCGGCTGCCCAGCAGCCCGGCCCAATGCACCAGGCGCGCCAGGGCCGGCAGGTCGGCGATATCGAAATCGTCCGGCTCGTCGAGCACCAGGTCGCCGCTCATCAGGCGCAACATGGGCGCTATCTGTCGCCCGCCGCGCTGACTCTCGGTGGCAGGGGTCAGGTGGTCGATGGTGCAGACCAGTACCGGCGCGATCAGCAGGGCGCGCACCTGGGGTTCGTGGATCACCTTGTTGAGCAGCGGATGGGCGTCCACATTGCCGTCGAAGCGTACATGACCATCGTCTTCGAACAGTGCCTGGCTGGAGGCCGAGCCGCTGCGTTCGGCGAGCGCCTGCTGGTGCTCGAACAAGGTACTGTTGGCCGCGCCACCGACGCGAATGGCCAGGTCATCCTCGTCCAGTCGAAGGCGTTGGCGGAAGGCGCGCCCGGTTTGCAGGGTCAGGCTGCGCAGGCCAAGGGCGAAGGCACAGCGCATGCCGCGCTCGGGGTCGCTCAGGGCATACATGATGCGTGCATTGCCCAGGGTCTTGCCGCAACCGGTGGAGGCCATATTGACGATGAACGCACCGTGCCGAGCAGCCTGTTCGCGCATGCCGGCGGCCAGGTCGAAGGCCTTGTCCTGCCAACGAAAGCGTTCGTTGCCGCTGCGCTTCTTCAAGCCCTTGTGCCGGCTCAGGCGTGGCAGGCTGCGCTCGAAGTCGGTCAGGCGATGGCCGATCAGCCCGGCATTGGCCTCGACCCCCAGCAGATGTTCGTCGAGGCCCTGGTTGAACTTGCCGCTTTTGCGCTCGGTATTGGCCCACAGCGGATAGTTCGCCTCGCCCTGCACCCGGCCTGGGCCGGTGAGACTGGAATAGTGGTGGTCGGCGAGCATCAGGTTCAGGCGTGCCAGGTGCATCAGGTAGGGGCTGCCTAGCCAGTCGCGCTGTGGGCGGCGTGGCAGTAGGGCGAGCAGACGTTGGGCCTGCTTGCTGGCCCGTTTGCGCCAGCGCTCGGTGGTCACGGGCAGGCCGTGGGGGAAGTGCCAGTAAGGTTCGATCTGCGCCCTGTCCTGGGTGGTGCAGTGCTCGTTCCAGCTGGCGTCGATATCTCCTGGCAGGTTCTTCAGCATGCCCAGCTGGAAGTGGCGGATCTTGCTGCCCAGGCGCGTGTCCTCGCTGGGCATCAGGGGCAGGCGGTGATGGGTCAGTACCAGCCAGGCCAGGGCGGCGGCCAGGGGCGGTAGGTGGCGAAAGGGCTTGTCGCAGTCGGGGTCGAGGCCGTCGCGTTGCAGGCGGCTCAACCAGCTGGCGTCATCCTGCTCGCTGGGGTTGGCCAGGCGCGCCAGCCAGGTCGGGTCGTCGTCGTTGCCGACGAAGGCCTGGAACAGACGCAGCGATGTCCATTCGTGGCGATACAGGTTGCGCTCCATGGGCGCGCCAGGTTTGAGGCGATTCTGGAAGGCCAGGCTGGCTTTGCCCAGATCATGCAGTAGCGCGGCCAGGGTGCTGAGCAGGTGAAGATCCTCGGCGCTGTGCCAGTCGTTCTCGTCATCCTTGCGCAATACGTCGCGGCGGGTGCTGTTGGTCGGCACCGCGCCCTGAGCGTTGAAGCGGCTGGCATCGCCGACTATCCACAGCAGTTCGCTGTGATCCTTGCCGCGGATCCAGTGGCAGGCCACGGCGGTATTGCGCCTGGCGCTCTTCTTCAACAGCTTGCGCAGGGTATCCAGCCCGGCCTGGGTGATCGGCGTTTGCCAGGTGCGCTCGCCGCGGCGCTCGGCGAACTGGTCGAGGATGCGCCGGCTCTCCACCAGGGCGCGTTTGTCGCACTGGGCGATCAGCAGCACATTCATGCGCCAACCTGCTCGGCCACGGCCTTGAGGGTGTCGATCATGAAGTCCAGTGACTCGCCACGGGTGAGGTTTTCGATGCAGGCCTGGCGAAACTCCTGTTCCTCGTCGCCGCGCACGGCGCTGACGAAAGCTTGCGGCAGGATGGTCGCGTCCTTGACCAGGTCGGCCACGTCGAACACCAGGCCGCCGCGCCGCGTCTTGCCGTGCAGCACGGCCAGGCCATGAGGGATGCCGAGCACCCAGGTGGCGCTGGCGGCCAGGCCGTAGGCCAGGTAATTACCGTGGTCGAGAAAACGGTTGGCCGGGTCGCCGCCGGAGCCGTGCTTGGCGCGGGTGAAGTCGCCATAGCTGACGGCACGGGCGGCGAGGGCGAACAGTTGCTTGCTCAGGCGGGCCTCTTCAGTAAGCAGGAAGGTGTTATCCGGTGCCGCCATGATGGCGCGCTGCGAGGCATCGAGGGCATTTTCCAGGGCAGTGGCGTCGACCTGGAAGCCGGCATCCTTCAAGGGCCGGCTATGCAGCCAGCCCTGGCGGATACGTTGCAGGCGCGCCAGTTGAAAGGCTTTGGCCGCCTCCAGGCGCTTGCCGTCATCGAACCAGAACCCTACCCACTTCTGCAGGTACTCGGTGGGGCGGTACTCGCTCTGCGGCGAGAACCAGGCGACCTCCACGTCCATCTCGTTGGCCGAGAACAGCGGTGTGCCGCCACCGCCACAGAAACCCACCAGCACGCCGGCCTTGGCCAGCTCACGCATCGCCGCCTGGGTGATCGAGGTGCCGGTGCCGAGGAGGATAGTGGTGGTGTTGGCGATGGGGATATTCCAGTACAGCGACTGCTTGCCTGCGTCGGTCACGTACTCCACCCGCCCACCGTTGACCAGCACCCGGCAGTGCTGCAGGTAGTAGAGGTTGGCGCGTTTGGAATGGAGGATGGTCTTGAGGTCGGAGGGGCTGATGTCGTCCATGAGGGGCTCCTGAAACAATGCTGGCAGTTAAGCCCTTTTGCTTGTGGCTGCCAAGTGGCGGGCTGCCTATACGGCAGTGAAGCTCAGTCCGCAGCGACTCGGCCTCTGCGTGCATTTCTGAGCTGCCTACACGGCAGTGAAGTTGATGGTGGCCGACGGGCGTTTGGCCGTGATCTTTCTGAGCTGCCTACTCGGCAGTGAAGGAGAAGATCAAGCCACGCGCCGCGCACATGAATTTCTGAGCTGCCTACTCGGCAGTGAAGGGGCGGGGCGTAGAGCTGGGCGGATTCGACCATTTCTGAGCTGCCTACTCGGCAGTGAAGGAAAACCCAGCTGGTGATGAAAGCGTGGGACGTTTTCTGAGCTGCCTATTCGGCAGTGAGGATGCTGTTCGCCTTTGATGACGGAGTTGGTCATTTCTGAGCTGCCTATTCGGCAGTGAGGTGTCGTAGGCTCGTCGAAGCCTGGTTGGAACTTTTCTGAGCTGCCTATTCGGCAGTGAGGCTTGGCGATAACCTGCATCGCCGTCTGGCTCTTTTCTGAGCTGCCTATTCGGCAGTGAGGTAGGCGCGATAGCCGGCAAACTTGCATCGCTCAAGGTATGGCGGGATTCGGTGGTGGTTGACCATTTTTTCTCGTCATCCGGCAACTCATTGATTTTTAAAAGACGATTTGTCCGTCGTAGAAAAATGGGTATGGGCATGCCTTGTAGGTGCTGACCGTTGTCTGGCCATACCGCACAGTTCTGCCATCTCGAGCTATTGCCCTGCTGGGAGGGGCGGTACTCTCGCGTTTCGATGGATTCAGACCTCGACAGGGAGTACCTCATGAGCCAAGCCAATCCCTTCGAACCTTTGCCGGCTGCGGCAGTGAATTCCAGTCCGGGCGAGTGGCCGGCATTGCCGCGCCACGTGGCTTGGGTTGCCTTGGCGGTCGGGGTGATCGGCATTGTCATCACATTGATTACCTGGGGTCGGATCGATGAGGTCGACTACGTCAGTTTGTTGCGTCAATCGGTGTCGTTCTGGCTGAGTCACCTGCTGCTGTCGGCGTTGGCCGCTTACTGGTTGACGTTGGTCTATCTGGAGCGCAACGGCCTGGCGGACTACCCGCAATCCGCGTCGCTTATGCTGGCCTATGGCGTGGCCTGGTTCCTGGTGTCCTGGGCGCTGGGGTATGCCCTGAGCTACCTGCACATGGGGCTTTACGAGCATTTCGATCATTACGGCGCTGGCGGCCTGCTCAGTGTTGGGTTGTGGTGGCTGGTCGGTCTGTTGCGTTTTACCGTCGAGGCGTTGTTGACGTTGTGGCTGGTGCTGCATCTGTTTCGCCACCAGGCCAGGCCGGCAGAGGCTGCCTTGCCGGTGTCGGCGACCACGCTGGCCTGGTGTTTTGCGTTGGGCATGGTGGTGGTCAACCTACAGTTGAATGCACTGGTGACACGCCTGTCGATGGGCGGTATGGCAAATGAGGTGCTCGACGGCTGGGCGGGGTTGAGCGGGCTGGTCAGCGCCGGCTTGTCCCTGCTGGTCGCCTTCTTCGCCGCACGTTCGGTGTTGCCGTCGCAGATGCTGGGGTTCAAGGGTGGTCGGCTGGCGCTGGCCTGTCTGATTACCTTTGCCTTGTGGTTCTGCAGCGGGATGCTGGGCATGATCCTGGTGCTGGCAGCGCTTTGGTTCGGTTTCGCGGGTAGCCTCGTGTTGCTGGGGCTGTTCGCTTTGCTGCAGCTGGCGCTGCTCTGGCCGTTCACTCGGCTGGGGCTGCGCTGGGGTTATCGGGTGCATGCCTGAGCGTGAAGTGGGCGCTGAAGGCGGGTATCCTTCGCGGCCGTTCCGATTGCGAATAGGCGCCCGCCATGCATCACTCCACCATTCTCTTCGACCTCGACGGCACCCTGACCGACCCGCGTGAGGGCATCACCCGTTCGGTGCAGTACGCCCTGACCAAGCTGGGCATCGATGAGCCGGACCTGGCCGCGCTGGAGCATTTCATCGGCCCGCCCCTGTTGCAGTGCTTCATGGCCACCTACGCGCTGGATGAGGCCACCGGCTGGCAGGCGGTCAATCACTACCGCGAGCGCTTCCGAGTGACCGGGCTGTACGAAAATCGTGTATTCGACGGCGTGGAAACTCTGCTCGAGGCGCTGGTGGCGCAGGGCCGAACGCTCTATATCGCGACCAGCAAGCCGACGGTGTTCGCCGAGGAAATCGCCCGGCACTTCGGCTTCGACCGCTACTTCAAGCGCATCTACGGCAGTGAACTGGATGGCACCCGCACCAACAAGGTGGAGCTGTTGGCGCATCTGCTGGACTCGGAACGACTGGCGCCCGGCTCGGCACTGATGATCGGCGACCGCAAGCATGACCTGATCGGCGCACGCAGCAATGGTTTGCAGGCGGTGGCGGTCGGTTACGGCTTCGGTAGTCGTGAGGAATTGCTCGGCGAGACGCCGGACTTTCATTTCGAGACGCTGGAGGAAATGCGCCGGGCATTCATCTGCTGAAAACTGTAGGAGCGAGCTCTGCTCGCGAATGAAATCGAAAGCTTCATGAGCAAGCTCGCTCCTACAGGGGTGTATCAGCCGTTGCGCTGATAGACGATCTTCTTGGTGCCGCCGTCGCAGCTGCCGACAACCATGCTCTGATCCTGAACTTCGTCGTTGGGCACGATTTCCAGGGTGTAGCTGGGCACGTTGTTGGCCTGAATCTTCACTTCGATTTCCTGCTTGAGTTCTTCGCAGGGCTTGGGCGCGGCCAGCGCGCCGCCAGCAAGGAGCATCAGGGCCAGGGCGGGAATCAGTCGTTGCATCGCTTGTACCTCCGGTGTTGGGCGAAACCTGAGTAGGTTAGACTGGCAATTTGCCCCGCAGTTCTAGTCGTTTTGCATCAGGCTTTCCAACGCGGCCCGACGATCCGCTTCCGGCAGCCGACCGAGCGCGGCCACGGCGGCGTAGAACGCTCGCCAATCCCGGCCCTCGCGCGTGAACAGTGCCGCGAAAGCCGGCACCCATTGGTCGTAGAGGCCGAAGGGCAGCAGCTTGGCGTTGTTCAGCGGGCTTTCGATCCAGGCGTCATAACGACCCTGGCCGCCCCATTCGCGCTGGCGCAAGGCGCGGTAGTCGCGGCGCAGGCGCTCGAACTCGGTTTGCTTGGCGGCGCGCATGGCTTCTTCTGACAGATTGCTGGCATAGAGCTGACGCAAACGCTCGCGGCTGGCCAGCACCAGTTCGATGAACTGCTGGCGCTGGCGCTCGTCGCTGGCCGGCGGCGTTTCACCACGGGCCGCGTGCCACTGACGCAGCCCCTCGCGTTCGACGAAGGTGGCGAAGGACTCGTTGAAGGCGGTATCGCCGGGCAGGTAGTACTGCTGGTGCGCCAGCTCGTGGAAGATCACCGCGATGAAACGCTCGTCGCTCCAGCGCAGCATGGTGTTGAGCAGCGGGTCGTCGAACCAGCCCAGGGTGGAATAGGCCTCGACACCGCCGATGTAGGTGTCCAGGCCCTGCTGACGCAGCAGCGCGGCAGCACCGCGGGCTCGGCCCTGTTGATAGTAGCCGCGGTAGGCGACGCAACCGGCGATGGGAAAACAGTGCAGCTCGGGGTCTAGCGAGAACTCCGGCGTGGCGAACACATTCCACACCACGAAGGGACGCTCCAGGTCGGCGTACAGGCGATAGCTGCGGTTCTCTGGCAACTGCAGGCTGGCGCTGGCAAAGTCCCGCGCCTGTTGGCTCAGCGTCAGGCGCCTGGCCAGGTCGGGGTCTGTCGCAGGGTTGCTTAGCAGCCGTTCGACTGGCTGGCGCGCCTGCAGCAATTGCCATTGGCCCTGGCCAAGATGGGCGTAGTAATCGAGGGTCGAGCAGCCGCCCAGCAGCAGGGCGAGCAGGGGAACCGCGTAGCGGCGCAGCAGGTCTTTAGGGAAGGCGTTGGGCATGTCGTCACGCTAGCTGATCGCAGGGGTTGTCTCCAGCCCCACTGGTTCGAATACGCCCGTTGCGCCTCGGTTTTGCCTGCCTCCCGATGTAGGCTGGTGTCTGAACCCTGCCGTGGAGGTCGCCATGCGCGCCCTGTTTCTCGCTCCCGCCCTGATGATGCTCGGGGCCTGTGCTTCCCCCCTGCCCAAGCCCGACCCGCAGCAGGCCTGGGTCGAGTTGTATTCCAGCGCCGATACCTTGCTGATGGCCGACCGCCTGGACGGCAAGCGCTGGCCGGATGGCCGCTACTTTCAGGTGACGCCCGGCCGGCACGAGCTGCAAACGCGCTTTCAGTTCGAGGTGCGCGGCGGCGGGGGGCTGGGCATGATGAGCGAGCCGTTGCGCATGACCTGCGAGATTCGTCTGCGTTATGACGACTTCGCGGCGGGACAGCGTTATCGCATCGAGGCGCGCCAGCAACTGATGAAGGCGCAGGCCTGGCTATATGACGAGCAACGCAACGTGTTGGCGCGTGGCGAGGTGCTGCGTTGCGGGACGGCCATCTAGGGTCTGTTGCCGTTTCGCGCACGGCTCGCGTCGAAACGGCAACAGACCCTAGGCCAGGGCTGATCCGCACGGCGCACCCCGCTGATCAATGGGTGCGCCGCGGGTGCAAGGTCAGGCTTCGAGTGTGCCTTCCAGGGTGATCGTGGCGTTCAGTCCCTTGGATACCGGGCAGCCGGTCTTGGCCGCTTCCACCGTATGAACGGGGCCACCGATCTGGCGGCCTGTTCTGATTCAGAGGGCAGTCACGCGTACAAGTTCGCACTTAGCCGTGTTGCAGCTCGGCGAGGATGTCGAAGGCGTGCAGGCGGTCGGCGAAGTCGTACATGTCGCAGGTGAAGATCAGTTCGTCCGCTTCGGTTTGCTCCAGCAACTGTTCCAGGCGTTGGCGCACGGTCTGCGGCCCGCCGATGGCGGCCAGGCCGAAGAACTCGCCCACGGCCTGACGCTCGTGCGGCAGCCACAGGCCGTCCATGCTCGGTACGGGCTTGCGCTGCACCAGGCTCTGGCCGCGGATCAACGCAAGGATGCGTTGGAACGCGGAGGTGGCCAGGTATTGCGCCTGCTCGTCGCTGTCGGCTGCCAGCAGCGGTACGCCAAGCATCACATAAGGCTTGTCCAGCACCGCCGAGGGGCGGAAGTGGTTGCGGTAGATGCGGATCGCCTCGTGCATGTAGCGCGGTGCGAAGTGCGAGGCGAACGCATAAGGCAAACCTTTCATGCCGGCCAGCTGGGCGCTGAACAGGCTGGAACCGAGCAGCCAGATCGGCACATTGGTCCCCGCCCCGGGCATGGCGATCACCCGCTGGCCTTCCTGGCGCGGGCCGAGGTAGGCCTGCAGTTCTTCGACATCATTGGGGAAGTCGTCGGCGCTGCCATCGCGGCTGCGGCGCAGGGCATGGGCGGTGTACTGATCGGCGCCGGGCGCGCGGCCCAGGCCCAGATCGATACGACCGGGATAGAGCGTGGCGAGGGTGCCGAACTGTTCGGCAATCACCAGCGGCGCATGGTTGGGCAGCATCACGCCGCCAGCGCCCAGGCGGATTTTCGAGGTGCCGGCGGCCAGATAGCCAATCAGCACGGAGGTGGCGGAGCTGGCGATGCCGTCCATGTTGTGGTGCTCGGCCACCCAGAATCTCTCGAAGCCGAGGCTCTCGACATGTCGGGCCAGCGCCAGCGAATTGTGCAGGGCCTGAGCGGCATCGCCATCGTCGCGAATCGGCGCTAGGTCGAGGGTGGAGAGTTTGATGGAGGCCAGTCGGCTCATTGGGGAATTCTCCTCGTTGCATGGCCGGTCACTCTAACCCCTCGGATCCAGGTAGCGCACGCCAGGCACAGGCATAGTCATCATCGACGTGGGTGATGCGCTGACACTTGCGCGCGCAGATGGCCGTGTAGGTGTTCACCCCGGTCGGCTCTGGCGCTGGCTCCAGAACTGCTCCGCCAGCAATTGCAGGCGCCCGGCCAGGCCGGCCAACTGCTCGGCGCTGCAGTGGCTGCGGGCGCTGGCTTCGGCGGTGCCCTCGCAGGCCTGGCGGATGCCCTGCAGGTTACGCTGGATATCGTCGCCGACGGCGCTCTGCTGTTCCACCGCGCTGGCGATCTGGATGCTCATGTCGCTGATCTGGCTGACGCGCTCGGCGATGCCGGTCAGCGCCTGGGCCGCCTGGTGCGCCTGGGCGGCGATGGCCTGGGCGCGCCGCTGGCTGTCGCCCATGGCCGCCACGCTGCTGGCCACCGTGTCCTGCAGGCCGGCGATGAGGGCGTCGATCTCGCCGGTCGAGGCCTGGGTGCGCTGGGCCAGGGCGCGCACCTCATCGGCTACCACGGCGAAGCCGCGGCCCGTTTCGCCGGCGCGCGCGGCTTCGATGGCGGCATTGAGCGCCAGCAGGTTGGTGCGCTCGGCGATGTCGCCGATCACTGTGAGCACCCGGCCGATATCGCGGCTGCTGTCGGCCAGCTGTTGCACCAGAACGTGGCCGGCCTGCAGCTCTTCGGCCAGGGCGGCGATATGTTGCCGGGTGCTTTCGACCAACTGGCGGCCGTCGCTGCTTTCCTGGTCGGCGGCGCTGGCCGCGCTGGCGCTGAGTTGAGCGTTGCGTGCCACCTCCTGGACGCTGACCGCCATCTGCCCCATGGCGCTGGCGACCTGCTCGGTCTCCTGGCGTTGTTGCAGGGTGGCGCTGTTGTGATGTTCCACCGCGTTGGCCAGTTGCCCAGCCTCGCCGCTGAGCTGGCGCGCCGAGTCGGCGATACGCCCGACCACGGCGCCGGCTTCGGCCTGCAGGCTGTGCAGGGCGAAGGCGATGGTGCCGAAGGCGTCGCGGCGACCGGTGTATAGCCACTGGCTGAGCGGGTTGTCGGCCTGCTGGCGAGCCTGGGTCGCCAGGCGCTCCAGCGGACGCAGGGCCAGATGGTTGATCAGCCCTAGCAGCAGGCCAAGCGCACCGGCACCTGCCAGCAGCGGCAACGGCGGCAGACCCAGGCTGGCGCTCAGCAGCAGCGCGGCCGCTGGCGGCAGGACGATGGCGCTGAGCACCAGGCGCAGACTCAGGCTCAGGCGTGGCCGGCGCAGTGCCCGCGGTGTGCGGCCGGCGCGCAGCTCGGCATAGAGCGCCTCGGCGGCGGCGATCTGCGCCTCGCTGGCGGCGGTGCGCACCGACTGGTATTCGACGATGCGCCCGTCCTGGCGCATGGGCGTGACGTAAGCGCTGACCCAGTAATGGTCGCCGTTCTTGCAGCGGTTCTTCACCAGCCCCATCCACGAGCGCCCCGCCTTCAGGGTCTGCCACAGGTGGGCGAAGGCGGCCGGCGGCATGTCCGGGTGGCGCACCAGGTTGTGATTGCGGCCGATCAGTTCGTCCTCGGCGAAGCCGCTGATGTCGATGAACTCCGGGTTGACGTAGGTCAGCGCGCCCTTGAGGTCGGTGGTGGAGAGGATGTTGGTCTGCGCCTGCACCGGCACCTGGCGTCCGCTGACGGGCAGGTTGAGCTTCATGGCTGTACCTCCCGGGCCTCGGTCTGGCTGTCTAGTGGGCAGCAGAGGCCGTCGAAGCGGTCCTCGCCACTGAGCAGGCGCTGCAGTTCTTGTGGTGCGCGTGGTGGACTGAACCAGTAGCCCTGGGCGTAGCGGCAACCTTCCCGGGCGAGGAACTCGAGCTGCTGCACCTGTTCGACGCCCTCGGCCACCACGGTCAGCCCCAGGCTATCGCCGAGGCCGATGATCGCCCGGCTGATGGCCAGCGCCTCGGCGTCCTGCGGGGTGCCGGCGATGAAGCTCTTGTCCACCTTGATGATGTGCAGGGGGAAGCGCTTGAGGTAGCCCAGTGAGGAGTAGCCGGTGCCGAAGTCGTCGAGGGCCAGTTGCACGCCGAAGCTGGCCAGTTCGCGCAGGCAGGCGAGGTTCTGCGCGCTGTCCTGCATCAGCTGGCTCTCGGTGATCTCCAGCACCAGGCTCGCCGGCCCCAGGCCGGTTTCGCGCAGCACGTCGGCGACCCGGGCGGCGAAATCGCCTTGCTGCAGCTGGCGGCTGGACAGGTTTACCGAGCAGCGCAGCTGTGTCTGCCCGGCCAATTGCCAGGCGCGCACCTGACTGCAGGCCTGACGCAACACCCAGTCGCCGACGGCGAGAATCTCGCCGGATTCCTCCAGACAGGGAATGAACTCCAGCGGCGACACCTCGCGTCCGTCGTGTCGCCAGCGCAACAGGGCCTCCACGCCCATCAGGCCCACCTGGCCCTGATCGAGCTCGCAGATCGGCTGGTAGACCAGGCGCAGTTCGTCGCGAACCAGCGCCTGGGCCAGGGCGTTCTGCAGTTCCAGCTGGCGCTGCGCCTGCTGCTGCAACTCGGCGCAGTAGCGGGCGAACTGCGCCTTGCCCGCGCTCTTGGCACGGTACAGGGCCAGGTCGGCGGCCTGCAGCGGGTCGAGCGTCTGGTCGCGTTCTTGTAGCGCGGCGATGCCGATGCTGGCGCTGACCGCCAGGGTCTGCTCCTGCAGCTGCAGCGGCGGGTGCAGGCTGTCCAGCATGCGCTGGGCGACCCGCTCGGCGTCGCCCATGCAGGCCAGGTCATCGAGCAGGGCGACGAACTCGTCGCCGCCGAAGCGGGCCAGGTGGTCGCCGGGACGCAGGCAGTGGGCGAAGCGTTCGGCGACCTCCACCAGCACGCGGTCGCCGACCTGATGGCCGAGGCTGTCGTTGATCAGCTTGAAGCGGTCTAGGTCGATGAACAGCAGGGCGGCCTCGCGCGCCCCGGGGCGCTGGTGGCGCTGCACGGCCTGTTGCAGCAGCTCGCCGAGGCGGGCGCGATTGGCCAGCCCGGTCAGCGGGTCGTGGCGGGCGGCGTGGTGCAGCTGTTCCTGGGCGGCGCGGCGCTGGCTGATATCGCTCTGCGAGCCGGCGATACGGCGCAGACCGCGGCTGCAGGTGTTCGCCACGCCGCGTACCAGCACCCACAGGTAGCTGCCGTCGCGGCGGCGGATGCGGTATTCGTGGTGCAGGCTGGGGCTGAGGCCACGCAGGTGATTGTCGATGGCCTGGCGCAGGCCGGGCAGGTCGTCGCCATGCACGCGGCCGAACCAGCTCTGGCTGGTGGGCGCCAGGCTGTCGCGATCGAGGCCGAGCATGCTCGTCCAGCGTTCGGAGAGGTACAGCTGGTCCTGTTCCAGCTGCCATTCCCACAGGCCGTCGTTGGCCCCGCGCATGGCCCGCGCGTAGCGCGCCTCGCTGTCCTGCAGGGCCTTGCGCTGGGCCGCTCCATAGCTTTCCAGGGCCAGGTCGATATCGAGGAAGACCTTCTTGACCAGGCTGGCGAAGCAGTCGGCGGCCGGCGAGGCGCCGAGCAGTTCGCCGAGCACTCGGTCCAGGTACAGGCGGTAGGCGCCCAGGTACCATTTGAGGTCGACGCCGACACGCTGGTGCACCCAACCGATGCGCAGGCGTTCGAGCACGTAGTCCTGGTCCGGGCGGCCCTGCCACAGGCGTCGGTAGTAGTCGGCCTGGCTGTGCTTGAGACGCGCCGTGGTGGCAGGGTTGCCGAGGATGGCCGCCGGGGCGGGATAGTCGGCGAGCCGTTCGTAGAGTTCGTCGATAAAGGCCTGGGTGATGGGTTCCACGCGCTGGGTGTGGCGCGCCAGGCGCTCGTTGTCGGCCTGGCCCCAGTCGAGAAAGCGCAGGCGCTGGAGCAGTTCCTCGGGATCCGGGGCGATGTGTTGGAGCAGTTCTAGGAATTCCTGTTCGTTACCCATGTCAGCCTCCTGCGTTTCTTCGGCGCAAAAAAAAGCGCCGTAGGCCGCCCTCGTTCGAAGATGGCGGCCTACGGCGCTCTGTCTTGCAGGTCCTGTGTCCTGCCCGGCAAAGCCGGTCTCCGCTCGGGGAGCGGAACCTACTGCGGCTAGGTTCTACCTTAATTGTCGGGCTCGGACAACTCCTCCAGCAGGCGGCTCAGTTGTTTGCGCAGCTCGGCCAGTTGCGCGGACTTGAAGGCATGGCGGCTGCGTTCCAGCACAAGCACGGCCTCGTCCAGGCGCGCCTGCACTTCGCCCAGGCTGTGCGCCGGCAAACACTGCAACCAGCGGCACAGGGGGCGATGACGACAATCATCGAGGCTGTCGATGATCTGGCAGTGCGGAGCCTGGCTGCGCAGCAGATGCGTTACCCGTTGGCACGATTCCGTATCCGGCAGGCTGAGCAGCAGATGGGTCTGAGGCATGGCGATGGCCGTTATATAGCGAATGGCCATTAATGCTAGTGCGCGCACACCGCGAAAATATTGATCAGTGTCAGTCCATGCCGTAGTCGCGTTCGACTTTGGCGATGCGCAGGCGAAAGCCGCCGCACCAGCGCTCGTGGCCCAGGCGCTGGGCTTCGCGGTGTTCGGCGTTGGCCTTCCAGGCGGCGATGGCGTGCAGGTTGCGCCAGTAGGACACGGTGATGCCGAGGCCGTCGCGGGGCGCTTCGAGACCGAGAAAGCCGGGCTGCTCGGCGGCCAGTTCGACCATGCGCGCGGCGATGGCGGCGTAGCCCCGATCATCGGCGTTCAGCGTCGAGGTGAAGATCACCTCGTAGTAGGCGGGGCGGCCATGGCGGCGAAGGGGGCCATGCCGGGCTCTCGGACTCAGGTGGCGGGGCCGCCGTGTGCCAGTTGCTCGCCGAGCAGGCCGATGACCCGCGCACTGAGGCTGACACTGGTAGGCGGGCGAGCAGGGTTTCGGCATGCTGGCGCAGCAGTTGCTGCAGCGGCGGGTTGGCCTGGATCAGGGGCGCCTGACCCAGGGTCCGGGGCAGGGCTTTGGCGTAGGGTCTGTTGCCGTTTCGCGCAGCAACGCGGCTCGCGTCGAAACGGCAACAGACCCTAGTCGTCGCTGGCGAACTGCAGTGGGCAGGCGAACACGTTCTGACAGGGCGCAAGGCCGGCTGGTGCAGCGTGACGAAATTGTGCGCCGAGCAGGCGGAAGTCGTCGAGCAGCGGCATGGTCATCTGCACCCAGCAGGCCGGGTTCCGGGTGCTGCAGGCGCGAGTCCAGCACGTGCCAGAGGGTCTGCTGGACGCTGAAGGGGGGCAGCCAGTTGCTGGTCAGTCAGGTTACAGACGCTGAGCAGTGCCTGACGGTCGAGGCCGAGGAGACTGGCTGCGTGCAGCACAGCCTGGGTCAGACTGGCGCTGACCGAGGCCTGCGATGATTCATGAAGGGCGTTCGACATTGGCCGATTCTGCCCAATGCCGGGGTTGGACGATAGCCTGTGCTCCAACACAATGAGATACGACCGGTTGGTCAACAAGGCGTACATATTCGTCGCAAGCGGTTAGACTTCCCTCCCTGACGCCGCTCACAAGGCGCGTTCGCTCACAATAACAGAGAAAGGAGATATCCCATGAAAGGCAAATCCTTGGCATGGGTCCTGTCTGCCGCGCTTGCGGGTGCTGCCCTGAGTGGCACAGCACAGGCCGAAGAAAAGTTCGTCACCATCGGTACCGGCGGTCAGACCGGCGTGTATTACGTGGCTGGTCAGTCCATCTGCCGTTTCCTCAACCGTGGCTCGGCTGAGCACGGCATCAAGTGCAACGCCCCGGCCAGTGGCGGCGGCGTGGCCAATGTGAACGGCATTCGCAGTGGCGAATTCAACTTCGGCATCATGCAGTCCGACCACCAGTACAAGGCGCTGAATGGCGCTGCACCGTTCGCCGCTGAAGGTGCAATGAGCGATCTGCGCGCGGTGTTCTCGCTGCAGAGCGAAGTGTTCACCATCCTCGCTCGTCGCGATGCCAACATCGCCAGCTTCGATGACCTCAAGGGCAAGCGCGTCAATATCGGCAACCCGGGTTCCGGCCAGCGTGACACCCTGGAAGAGATCATGGCCGTCAAAGGCTGGGATCGTTCCGCCTTCGCC
Source organism: Ectopseudomonas oleovorans (assembly GCF_029845265.1). Lineage (NCBI taxonomy): Bacteria > Pseudomonadati > Pseudomonadota > Gammaproteobacteria > Pseudomonadales > Pseudomonadaceae > Ectopseudomonas > Ectopseudomonas oleovorans. Next base: position 36,261 of record NZ_JAOCLK010000034.1, on the reverse strand, counting down.
CTGGCTGCCGAGCTGAAGCCGGCCGAGCAGGCCAGCGCGCTGGGCGACAACAACATCGATGCCATGACCTACTTCGTTGGTCACCCCAATGGCGCGATCCAGGAAGCCACCACCACCACTGACGCGGTGCTGGTGCCGGTGACCGGCGCCGAGATCGACAAGCTGCTGGCCGAGAAGACCTACTACACCAAGGCAGATATCCCGGGTGGCCTGTACAAGGGCAACGATCAGCCGACGCCGTCCATCGGTGGCAAGGCCGTGCTGTCCACCAGCGCCCAGGCGGATCCGGAAGTGGTCTACCAACTGGTCAAGTCGGTATTCGAGAATATCGACCGCTTCAAGCGTCTGCACCCGGCCTTCGCTGACCTGAAGGAAGCCGACATGATCAAGGCCGGTCTGACTGCCCCGCTGCACGAGGGCGCCGAGCGTTACTACAAGGAACGCGGCTGGCTGTAAGCCTTCGGCCCTGTCGATCCCGTCGCAGGGCTTATGGGTGGTGCGCAGCGAGCGCATTGCCCGATTCGCCTCTAGTGTTAAGCAAACCCGTAGGCTGCGGCCTACGGGTTTTGCCGTTTTTCGTTTACTCAAATGCAGGTTCGCCCCATGCATGACAAGCAACTGTCCACCGAAGAACTGATTGCCCAGGACGTCGGCGCGCGTTCGCCCGTCGGTCTGATGGCCCAGGTGATTACTGGCCTGGCGCTGCTCTGGTCGCTGTTCCAGCTGTGGATCGCTTCGCCGCTGCCATTCATTTTCGGCGTTGGTGTGTTCAACGATACCCAGACCCGCGCCATTCACCTGGCCTTTGCCCTGCTGCTGGCGTTCCTCGCCTATCCGGCGTTCAAGCGCTCACCGCGTGATCGTGTGCCGCTGCTGGATATCGCTCTGGGCCTGGTCGCCGCGGCCAGTGCCGCCTACCTGTTCATCTTCTATCAGCAGTTGGCCCTGCGCCCTGGCAGCCTGACCACGGGTGACCTGGTCACCGCCTGCATCGGTATTCCCCTGTTGCTGGAGGCCACGCGCCGTGCGCTTGGCCCACCTCTGGCGATCATCGCCCTGGTGTTTCTTCTCTACAGCCTGGCAGGCCCTTATATGCCGGGCCTGCTGGCGCATCGCGGGGTCAGCTTCAATGCCCTGGCCAACCACCAGTGGATCACCACCGAAGGCGTATTCGGCATCGCCCTGGGGGTGTCCACCAGCTTCGTGTTCCTCTTCGTGTTGTTCGGCGCGTTGCTCGAGCGCGCCGGTGCCGGGCATTACTTCATCCAACTGGCGTTCAGCCTGCTCGGCCACTTCCGTGGTGGCCCGGCCAAGGCGGCGGTGCTGGCGTCGGGCCTGACCGGGATGATTTCCGGTTCGTCGATCGCCAACGTGGTGACCACCGGTACCTTCACTATTCCGATGATGAAACGCACCGGCTTCTCTTCGGAGAAGGCTGGTGCGGTGGAGGTGGCCTCCTCGGTCAACGGCCAGATCATGCCGCCGGTGATGGGGGCTGCAGCCTTCCTGATGGTCGAATACATCGGCATGCCGTATGTGGAGATCATCAAGCATGCCTTCCTACCGGCGACGATTTCCTATATCGCGCTGCTCTATATCGTTCACCTCGAGGCGCTCAAGCTCGGCTTGCAGCCTATCGGCAGCGCCCAGCCCAAGCCCTGGCTGCGCCGCCTGACCGGCTTCGCCTTCGGTGCGGCGCTGATCAGTGGTCTGTCGCTGGCGGTTTACTACGGCCTCGGCTGGCTCAAGCCGGCACTTGGCGAATATGCCTTGCCGGTCATCGGTGTTCTGCTCGCGGTGGTCTACCTGGCGCTGCTGAAAGTCGCCGCCAGCGTACCGGTACTGCCGCCGGAAGACCCCAATGCGCCGCTGGAAGAACTGCCGCAGACCCGCGCGGTGCTGCTCTCGGGCCTGCACTTCCTGCTGCCGGTGGTGGTGCTGGTCTGGTGCCTGATGATCGAGCGCCTGTCTCCCGGCCTGTCGGCTTTCTGGGGCAGCGTGATGCTGATCATTATCCTGCTCACCCAGCGCCCGCTGCTGAGCTGGATGCGTCGCGATGGCAGCCATGACCATGGCCGTTTCATCGATGGCGTGATCGACCTGCGTGAAGGCCTGATCGCCGGTGCGCGCAACATGATCGGCATCGGTATCGCCACGGCGGCGGCCGGCATCATCGTCGGTGCGGTGTCGCAGACCGGCGTCGGTCTGGTGCTGGCGGATCTGGTCGAACTGCTGTCGATGGGCAACCTGCTGCTGATGCTGATCCTGGTGGCAGTGTTCAGCCTGATCCTCGGCATGGGCCTGCCGACCACCGCCAACTACATCGTGGTGTCCAGCCTGCTGGCGCCGGTGGTGGTGGCGCTGGGGCAGCAGAACGGCTTGATCGTGCCGCTGATCGCGGTGCACCTGTTCGTCTTCTACTTCGGCATCATGGCCGACGTGACCCCGCCGGTGGGGTTGGCCTCGTTCGCTGCGGCCGCGGTGTCCAAGGGCGATCCGATCAAGACCGGTATCGTGGCCTTCTTCTACAGCCTGCGCACCGCTGCGCTGCCGTTCCTGTTCATCTTCAACACCGACCTGCTGTTGATCGACGTCGACTTCTGGCACGGCGTGATCATCTTCATCGTGGCGACCATCGCCATGCTGATCTTCGCCGCCGGCACCCAGGGCTTCTTCCTGGTGCGCAGCCGCTGGTACGAAAGCGTTTTGCTGCTGCTGGTGGCCTTCACTCTGTTCCGCCCCGGCTTCTGGATGGACATGCTGCACGACCCCTACCAGGAGGTGCCGCCGGCCGAGCTGGCGCAAGCGCTCGATGGGGTCGAGGACGGCAGCTCGCTGCGTCTACGTATTCTCGGCGAGAACGCCGTGGGCGATCCGCGCGAGTTTACCGTGCTGCTGCCGGTGCCTGATGGTGCCAGCGGAGAGGAGCGTTTGCAGAAGCTCGGCCTGGCCCTCTACGAAGAGGGTGACAAGGTGCTGGTGGACAACGTCACCTTCGGCAGCCTGGCCGCCGATGCCGGTCTGGAGTTCGACCAGCAGATCCTCAACGTGCGGGCACCGACCGACCGCTGGATGAAGGAGTTGATGTGGATTCCGGGCTTCCTGCTGTTCGGTCTCGTGGTGTTGCTGCAGCGCCGTCGCAAGCTGGCGCAGACCGCATAGCTGGTTTGGCACTGACGACAAGGCAGCTTCAGCTGCCTTGTTCGTTTATTGATCATGCCCCCATTTGCGTAGGCGCGGCGCCCCGCCGCGAACCAGGGCGACGCAGACTCAAAAGCTTCGCCCCGGGGCGGGGCTCCTACGCAAGAGGGGATTTGCGAAGCCTATATGACAGGCGTTGAGCTTCGGCTGCCTTGTGCGTTTATGCTCGCCTGCCAGGTTGCTAGACTCGCCGCCCTGACCACTCAGACAACAAGGACGCAGCCAGCATGTCGACGCCGCGCGTGCATTACCCCTGGTACAAGAAGGAAGACACCGACGCGTTCTTCGCCCTGTTCCAGAACAACATCGCCAACTTCGTGATCATCGCCATCAGCATGCTGGGCATGGGCTTTCCCGCCGAAATCGTGTTCGGTCAGGTACTGCCGGGGGCGGCGGTGGCGGTGATGGCCGGCAACTTCTACTACGCCTGGAGCGCCGCGCGTCTGGCGCGCAAGGAGAACCGCGCCGACGTCACCGCGCTGTCCTACGGCATCAGCACGCCGGTGATGTTCGTCTTTCTGTTCGGGGTGCTGCTGCCGGCCAAGACCCTCACCGGTGACGCCGAGATGGCCTGGAAGGTGGCGGTGGCGGCCTGTTTCGTCAGCGGCCTGATCGAAGCCGCCTGTGGCCTGGTCGGTGGCTGGATGCAGCGTCACCTGCCGCGCCCGGCGCTGCTCGGTGCCGTCGCGGGCGTGGCGCTGACTTTCATCGCCGGCGAGATGCTGTTCAAGACCCTGGAAATTCCGGTGATCGGCCTGCTGGTGCTGGCCATCACCATCGTCGGCCTGGTGGCGCGGGTGAGCATGCCGTTCCGCCTCCCTGCCTCGCTGTTCGCCATCGTCGTCGGCACCGCGCTGGCCTACCTGATCGGCGCGGCTGACGGCGGCAAGTTCAGCGATGCCTTCACCCACCTGGGTTTCTACCCGCTGCTGCCCAACCTGGCCTGGTACGAAGGCCTGGGCCTGCTGTTCACCACTCTGCTGGCGCTGATGACGGTAATTTTACCGATCACCCTGTACAACGCCATCGAGACCATGAACAACGTCGAGGCCATGAGCGCCGCCGGTGACAGCTACAGCGTGCGCGAGTGTCAGGCGGTAGACGGACTCGGCACCTCGCTCGGGGCGCTGTTCGGCGGCGTGTTCCCGACCACCGTGTACATCGCCACCGTGGGTTCGAAGTGGATGGGCGCCGGGCGTGGTTACAGCCTGCTCAATGGCGCGGTGTACGGCTTGGCGACCATGTTCGGTCTGATCGCCTTTATCGCCGCGCTGATTCCGGTGTCGGTGGTGGCGCCGATCCTGGTATTCGTCGGCATGTCGATGATCGCCACCGCGTTCAACAGCAACCACGCCCGTTACTACCCAGCAGTGGCGTTGGCGATGCTGCCGTATTTCGCCAACTACCTGATGACCCGCTTCAATCGGGGCGCGCCTGAGGTGGTCGAGGGCATTTCCAGCGCCATCGGCGCGCTGGGGCAGGGCGCCATGTTCAGCGCCATCCTGCTCGGCGCCATGTGCGTGGCGGTGATCGATCGTCAGTTCCGCCAGGCCACGGTGTTTGCCCTGATCGCTGCGGGCATGGCCTTCGTCGGCCTGATGCATGCACCGAAACTGGCCTGGTATGCCGCGCCGGACTTCGTTCACGGCTACCTGCTGATGGCCCTGTTCTTCGCCTGGTATGCCTGGCGCGGGGTGGAGCCGGCCGCGCCGGAGCGGGTGAGCAGCGGCGACTGAAGGCGCTGACCGTCGGTGCTGCTCAGCCGTCGCGCAGCACCTTGAGCTCGGCGTCGTCGGCGGAGAAGCCGCGTTCGAGTTTGAACTTGAGGCTCAGGTCGGTGCGCGAGTCGGCGAACTTGAGTGCTTCGGCCAGGCTGATGCGCCCGGTTTCGAGCAGGGCGAACAGGTGCTGGTCGAAGGTCTGCAGACCTTGTTCGGCCGCTCGCGCCGTGGCCTCGCGCAACTCCTCCAGCTCGTCGCGCTGGATCAGGTCGCGGATATAGGGCGTACCGAGCATCAGCTCCACGGCCGCCACGCGCTTCTGGGCGATACCCGGCACCAGACGTTGGCCAATGACCGCCAGCAGGTTGTGCGCCACATCGGCCAGCACCTGCTTGCGTGCATCGTCGGGGAAGAAGCGGGCGATCCGCTCGATGGCGTGGCTGCTGCTGGTGGCGTGCAGCGTGGCGACGCACAGGTGGCCGGTTTCGGCGTAGTGCAGGGCATGCTGCATGGTGGCGGCGTCGCGGATTTCGCCAAGCATGATCACGTCCGGCGCCTCACGCAGCACGTTGCGCAGGGCATCAGCGAAGCTGTGGGTATCCAGGCCGACTTCACGCTGGTCGATGATCGAGCGCTGGTGGCTGTGGAGGAACTCGATGGGGTCTTCGATGCAGACGATATGCCCGCTCTTGTGGCGGTTGCGAAAATCCAGCATCGCCGCCAGGGTGGTGGACTTGCCCGAGCCGGCCGCGCCGGTGACCAGGATCAGCCCGCGGTCCTGCATGGCCAGTTTCTCCAGCAGCCCGGGCAGGCCAAGTGCCTCGAAGCTGGGGATCTCGCTCTTGATCAGGCGCACCACCATGGCCACTTCGCCGCGCTGGTAATAGACGTTGACCCGATAACGCCCGGCGCCCTGCAGGCTGACGGCCAGGTTCATCTCCAGGTCGCGTTCGAACTCGGCGATCTGCTTCTGCGTCATCAGTTGATAGGCCAGCTGCTGCACCTCACCGGCCTTCATGATGCGCTGGCCGACGGGCTGGCTATGCCCTTCGACCTTCATGTGCGGCGGCGCGCCGACGCTGAAGAACAGGTCCGAGCCGGCATGTTGATGCATCAGCTGCAGGTAGGGGAAAACATCGGGCTGGTCGTTGGCGCTGGTATCGTTCATCGGCGTGTCGCAGTCGGTTCGTGGTGCAGCAAGGATAGTCGTAGTCTTGCAATGCCTCTTGTTCCGTATCAAGAGAACCTGATGAATTGTCGCTCTATAACCGGGTTGCACTGGACAGCCTGGCTTGCGACAGCGAGAGTCAATGATCAGGGTTAGTAAGGCGCATGCACGCCAGTTATTGGAGATTGATGGTGGAATTCTGGGGGGCGGCTCTGCTTGGCCTGCTGTTGTGCACATCGGTGCGAGCGGAGGTGCTGCACCTGGCTACGGGCGATGACTATGCGCCGTTCACTGGCAAGGCATTGGCCTGGTCAGGGCATGCTCACCCAGGTGGTGCGGGCTGCGCTGGCCGAGCAGGGGGCGGCAATCACACTCGACTGGCTGCCCTGGAACCGCGGTTACCTGAAAGCCAAGCGCGTTGAGTACGACGCCACCTTTCCCTACATCCGTTCTGCCGAGCGCGAGGCGGAGTTTTTCTACTCGGCGCCCATTTATGTGGCCGAACCATACATCTTCAGCCGGGCCGGTGATCACATCGAGCTCGATGATCTGCCCGCCATGATCGGCCGGCGACTCTGCTATCCGCTGGGCTGGCAGCCACCGGCGGCGATCCAGCAAATGGTCGAGCAGGGTGTGCTGCGCCGTCATTCTCCACTGGGTCTGCAGGAATGCGCACGGCTGCTGCTGCTCGAACGTGACGACCTGTTCATTGCCGACCGTAACCTGGGGGGCAGTGCTTTGCACAGCGCTGGCGCTGATCTGGCGCAGTTTCACCGGTCACGGGTGCCGTTTCAGAGCAGTACGCTGCACTTCATCGTCTCGCGGCAGCATCCGCGTGCTACCGAGTTGATCGAGCGCTTCAATCGCGGGCTCGAGGCGCTCAAGGCACGCGGTGAATATCAGCGGCTGATCGAGAGCTACGTGGAGTAGCGCCCGTGCTGGTCAATCAGGCCAAGAACATCATGATCGCCACCAGGCTGCCGGCCGCCAACAGCGTCTGCAGGGTAATGATGCCGGCCATTAGCTGGCTATCGCCGCCGAGCTGGCGGGTCAGCACGTAGGCGGTCGGTGCGGTGGGCAGGGCGAAGAACAGCACCAGCACGGCGCTCTCCATGGCCGGCAGGGCCAGCGCCCAGGCCACGCCCCAGGCCAGCAGCGGCATCGCCAGCAGACGCAGCGCACTGTTCCAGGTCAGTGCAGGGATTTCACCGCCAAGCTGTGCCGGCTTGAGCGCCGCGCCAACGCAGAGCAGGCCCAGCGGCAGGCTGGCTGCAGCGAGCAGGCTGAGCAGGCGATCCGTGCCGCCCGGCAGGCCGATGCCCGTGAGGTTGAACAGCGCGCCGCCGACACAGGCGAGGATCAGCGGGTTCTTGATGATCGGCAGCAGCAGGCTGCGCGCGCTGACGCCACGTTCGGCGGTCAGCGACCACACCGACAGCACGTTCACCGTCGGCACCATGAGGGCCAGCATCAGCGCGGCGAGGGTCAGGCCCTCCTGACCGAACAGGCTGCCGACCGCGGCCAGGCCCAGGTAGGTGTTGAAGCGCAGGATGCCCTGAGTGAAGGCGCCAAAACGCCCCGCCGGCCAGCCACGCAGGCGCCGCACCAGCAGCAGCGCCAGCCAGGCGATGCCCAGGCCGAGCAGCACCGCCAATGCCAGACGCGGCAAGGCCGGATTGTTCAGCGGCGCACGGGCCAGGCTGGAGAACAGCAGGGCAGGGAACAGAATGAAGTAATTGAGGCGCTCGGCACCCGGCCAGAAAGCCTCGCTGGGGAACTCGCGCAGGCGCAGCCAGTAGCCGGCGACTATCATGGCGAACAGCGGCCACAAGGCCAGCAACAGGTCTATCACGGGAACCCCCGGTGGTGGTGAGCGCCCATCTTGGTCAGCGGCGCGGGGCAATGCAAGGCGGAGGCAAGATGAAGGTCGAACATCAGGGCGGCTGCCAGTGTGGTGCACTGCGCTATCGGATCAATGCGCCGCTGACGGATATCGCGCACTGCCATTGCTCGGTCTGCCGGCGCAGCAGTGGCGGCATTCTCACTACCTGGGCCACGGTACCGCGCCAGGCATTTCACTGGCTGCGCGGCACGCCGAAGGCGTTCGCCTCATCAGCCAGCTGTACACGCTATTTCTGTGCGGACTGCGGTGCACATCTGGCGCTGCTCACTTCGCTCAGCCCGGATACGCTGGATGTAACCGTCGCCACGCTGGACAAGCCGGAGCAAGCCCCGGCGGATCGGCATATCTGGGTGAGCAGCCGGCTGTCCTGGTTGACGGTCGATCCGCAATTGCCGGAAGAGTGGCAAGAAGAGATAGATTAGGTAGCTCAACATAAACGCATAAGGGATCGATTCAGAGTTAATCGCAGATTGATTTTTGCGCCGAAAAGCATTCCCATGAAGCGATGTCTATGTCACATTTCGAAAAATTAAGTACAGCTAACGTTTGAATACAAAAGGCTTTTTAGCCTTGCTGACTGACGCGATCTTCCAACGTCATTTGGAATGATTGTGCCGTAATTTCTATTTTCAGATGGCCAGGGAAAGGATGACCGCACATGTCAGGCGCATTGCTCCGCACGGGTAACCTTCAGGAATTCAAGGCGCTGGGTGTCGATGGTCAGCCGGTGTACAGCGCCGCGCTGCAACTGCGCGAGGCCATTCGCCTGAAGATGGGGCGCGAAGCCTCCAGTTGCCTAGCCATTCCGCAGCCCAACGAAACCGGTGACCGCATCGATTGGTACGCGCCTGCAGAGGGCGACGTGATCCCCTGGTCGGCGGCCACGGTTGAGGAGCGCGCGAATGCCTATGCTCAGCTTGAGGTGATGCACGCCAAACTGGGTGCTACCAGCGAAAGCATGCGTGCTGACGCGCAGAACCGGGAAAAGCAGATATTCGGTCGCCTGCTGGAAAAAACCATTCACTTTCCCGACAGCGACCATGTCTACCTGGTCGATGGCAAGCCCGTCATCACCTTCTGGGGGTTCACCGATCACGCGGGAACCTATGATCACGACCCGCTGTTGTGTCTGCGTCCGCCTGTGCCCAGCGCTGCGCCAGTAGCACCGCTCGCGCCGCCCCCGCTGGCCGCCGCCGTGCCGGTTGAGGTGGTGAAGAAGTCGCGTTGGTGGCGCTGGCTGTGGCTGTTGCTCCTGCCACTGCTCCTGCTGTTGCTGTTGTTCTTGCTGCGCGCCTGTGCGCCAACGGTCGAGTTGCCACTCGGCCTCGATCGCATCGATCTGCCGGGATTGCCGGTGCATGAGCGTGATATCGGCGTGTTCGGTCGTGGTGGGTCGGTCGATGGCGCCGGGTCGGGTGCTGCTATCGATGGTCAACTGCCGGACGGACAAGAGTCTCCCGCTGCCGAGCAGGAGGAGGGCGCTGCTGCACACGACGAGCTCGATGCACCGGGCGAAGAACCGCCGCCGTCCGCGCCTGAAGATGCAGCCGCTGAGGAGCCACCAGCCGACCCGCCACAGGAGCAGCAGGAACCTCGCAAGCAACCGCCGGGTCGGGACGTACCACAAGACCTGAGCATTCCCCCGCAGGCACTGGAAACCGGCTCCACTGAGTTCCTCAACGGTAACTGGAAAGCGGGTGCCGGTATTCAGGATGCGCAGACCGGCAAGCCCATGCAACTCGACTATGACTTCAAGGATGGCAAGGGGCAGGTCAAGGTGCGACGTGGTGATGGTGTCGAGTGCTCTGGTGCGGTGAATGCCGCGATGCAGGGCGGCAAGCTGGCGATCAACAACCAGGGGCAGGCTGCCTGCAACGATGGCAGCAGCTACAAGCTGCCGGAAGTCGTGTGCAGCCCGGATAGCCGTAGCGCTGCTGACTGCACGGGTAGTTATGAGAACAAGCAATTCCCCATGTCCATGAGGCAGGGCGTCGAGTAACAGGCCCTTGAAATTCCAGGCAGTTCCAACGGCCTGCCACGACCCGAGAACAGGGCGGAAAAACGCATCATGTTTCCAGAAAAGACCGACTACGAAGATAAGATCACCCTGATCATGGGCAGCGGTGTCCAGTTCCTGGATTTCGCCGTGACCCTTGAACTGCGCCGCGAACTACCTGGCGAGTTCGTGCGCCAGCGCAACGATGGCCCGTTGGCGCGGCTGATGTTCGATGAACGCAGCAACAGCTTTTTCCATCCGGCAGCCCCGGGCAGTCCTGTGAGCCCGGCCTACAGCGTAGCGGTCGACCAGTCGGTGCGTCTGCTCAAAGGGCTCTGGCTACCCTTGCCATTCTTTCGCTTCAGCCCACCTCGGCGTTTCGACGATGGCCCGTCGAACTGGGCGCGTATGCGTATCATCGAGCTCAAGGAGGGTGAGGATCCAGATGGTCATACTCACCGGGTGACCCTGGCCTTCGATACCAAAGTATTCGCCAGCCGCAGCGATACCGCCTATCTGGCGCCGACCAGTGACGATGTGCGAGCCGGCGCGGCATTTGCCCTGGCACATCAGGCCGACGAGATGGGCTGGTTCCTCGACCTGGCCTGGGTCGATGGCTGGCTACGCGAAGTGTTCACCGAGCAGGCGCAACTGCCGCCGATACGCATGCAGTTCGATGACATCGAGCACGAGTGTCAGGAGCTCTATCACCAGGCGCACTACCTCAACTTGCTGCACCTGCTCGGTACGGCGTTGCTGGTGCCGGAGCTCAAGGTGGTGTCCAACCGCGACAGCGACCTGCACAAGGCGATTCCGGTGGACATGGTGCTCGATGTCGGCAACTCGCGCACCTGCGGCATCCTGATCGAGGATCACCCGCAGGAGAATGATGGCCTGAGCAAGCGCTATGAGCTGGAACTGCGTGACCTGACCCAGCCCGAGCACGTTTATCCAGAACCTTTCGAAAGCCGTATCGAGTTCGCTCAGGCGGTATTCGGCAAGGATCACTTTTCGGTGCAAAGTGGCCGTCGCGAGGCCTTCCAGTGGCCGACCATCGCCCGCATTGGTCGCGAGGCCGGACGTCTGGCCAGTCGCCGGCGTGGAACCGAAGGCTCGACCGGCCTGTCCAGCCCGAAGCGTTACCTGTGGGACGAGGACAACTACGAGCCGGGCTGGCGCTTCAACTGCGCCTACGTCAAATCCGAAAGCGAGCCGCACGCCACTGCTGCGCCAGTCGCCGGGTTGATCAACGAGAAAGGTCAGGCGCTCTACAGCCTGCCCTTCGACGAACGCATGCCGGTGTTCCACCCGCACTATTCGCGCAGCTCGTTGATGACCTTCATGCTCTGCGAAGTGCTCGGCCAGGCATTGATGCAGATAAACAGCCCGTCGCAGCGTCTGCGCATGAGCCATTCGCGCGTGCCGCGCCACTTGCGCTCGATCATCCTCACCGTGCCGCCGTCGATGCCCAAGCCCGAGCGCGAAATCTTCGCCAAGTGCATGGAGCAGGCCATCGGCCTGGTGTGGAAGAGCCTTGGCTGGCACCCTGAGGACGATCCGATCAACATCAAGGACGCCAAGAGCCGCGAGACCGCTTGGCCATTCCTGCCGGAAGTGCATGTGCAGTGGGACGAGGCCACCTGCGGCCAGGTCGTCTACCTGTTCAACGAAACGCAGAATAACTTCGCCGGTCGTCCGGAGGAGTTCTTTGCCACCATGGCGCGTCCGGATCAGCCGCACAAGGATCGTCTGACCATCGCTTCGATCGATATCGGTGGTGGCACCACCGACCTGGTGATCACCGAATATCGGCTCGATGATGGCGTGGGCAGCAACGTCTATATCACCCCCTCGCAGCGTTTTCGCGATGGTTTCAAGGTCGCCGGTGACGACATCCTGCTCGACGTGATCCGCCAGTTCGTCCTACCGGCATTGGGCTCGGCGCTGCGTGATGCGGGTGTCGACAACCCTGATGCGCTGCTGTCCAAGCTGATTGGCAGCGAGCCGCTGGCCGTGCAGGACGCCGTGCTGCGCCAGCAACTGACTCTGCAACTGTTCAGCCCTATCGGTCTGCGCCTGCTCAAGGCCTACGAACAATATGACCCGCTGGATGCCGGCACCCTGGTCAGAGGCACTTTCGGTGAACTGCTTGGCGACGAGCGTCCCACCGACGATGTGCTTGACTATTTCAGCAGTGCCGTACGCCGCCAACTGGGTAACGGCAGCGAGCCGTTCGACCTGCTGGCGACAACGCTCAACGTCAGTCTGCGGCGCATTCACGAGGCGTTCATCGGCGATCGCATGAACATCGGCAAGACCATTCAGGCGCTGTGCGAAGTTGTCCACAGCTACCCCTGCGATGTGCTTCTGCTCACTGGGCGTCCGTCGCGTCTGCCCGGTGTGCAGGCGCTGTTTCGCAAGCTGCTGCCGTTGCCGCCGGGACGCATCCTGCCACTCAACCAGTACCGCACCGGTGGCTGGTACCCGTTCAACAAGCTCGACCGTATCGAGGACCCGAAGACCACGGCCGCAGTCGGCGCCATGCTTTGTCTGCTCAGCCGCAGCCTGCGGCTGCCCAACTTCTTCTTCCGTTCGGCGGCGTTCAAACCCTACTCGACGTTGAAGTTCCTCGGTCTGATCGACAACAACAACGTGATCAAGGACGGTAACGTCTACTTCCGCGATATCGATCTCGACGACCCCGAGTACGAGCTGCCCGAGTTGACCTTCGATATGCGCGGCACCATGCGCCTGGGCTTCCGCCAACTGGCCAACGAACGCTGGTCTGCAGCGCCGCTGTACATCCTCAGCATCGAGAACCAGAAGCTGCGCGAGCAGGTCGCTTCCCAGGGGCTGGTGCTCAAGGTGCGCCTGGGCATCAAGCCTTCGCGCAATCCGGCTGAAGGCAGCGAGAGCTTCGAATTTCTTGGTGCCGAATCCAACAGTGGTTCGGTCAGCCGCTCGCACATTCGCCTGCGCCTCAACACCCTGTCCGACGCCGGGCTGGGTGAATCCCAATATTGGCTCGACAGCGGGAGCGTGTTTCGCAAATGAGTAACTCGCCTGAGCAACTGACCCGACACTGGGCCGCCATTCATACCGGTGCCGGCGAGGCGATCCGCTGGATCGGCGACGTGCGCCGCAGCGCGCCACGCCTGGATAACGAAGCGGACGACCTGATCCTCAGCCTGCGTCGCGTGCGCAATACCGCCCGACGCCTGGGCGGCGTTTCCGGCCTGCCGATGACCGTGGGTTTCTTCGGTCTGTCCCAGGCCGGCAAGTCGTACCTGATCTCGACCCTGGCTGCCGGTGCCAACGGCAAGCTGGAGACTGATTTCGGTGGCAGTCGTCTGGACTTCCTCACCCATGTCAATCCGCCGGGTGGAGGCAAAGAGGCCACCGGCCTGGTCACCCGTTTCAGCCGTACTGCGCGCCCCGGCCCGGACGATTTCCCGCTGGAGCTGAAGCTGTTCGGCGAAGTGGAAGTGGCCAAGGTGCTGGCCAACTCCTTTTTCAACGACTTCAACACCGAGAAGGTGTCCTATCGCTTCGACGAAGCGGCCATCCGCCAACTGCTCAAGGAACTCGGCCAGCGCCGCCAGCTCAAGCCGGTGCCCGGAGTCAGCGAGGACGACGTGGTGGCCCTGTGGGACTACCTGCAAGGCAGTTTCCCGGCGTCGCTGAGTGGTCTGGCTGGGTACTACTGGCCCGTGGCCGTGGAGCTGGCGCCCTGGCTGGCGGTGGAGGATCGCACCCGGCTGTTCTCGATCTTCTGGGGTGAGATCAACGAGTTGAGCGAGGCCTACCAGAGCTTCGCCAGAACCCTGAGCAGCTTGGGTAACGCTGATCGCGTATTCGCTCCGCTCGATGCCCTGGTGCGGCAGACCGACAAGGGCCTGTCGCAGGCCGACAGCATCATGAACGTCGACATGCTCGAGCGCTTGGGCAAGGACAGCGACAAGCGCATCGGCGTGCGCCCATTCATTGACGGCGAGCTGCGTGCGTCGGTCGAGCTGTCCCTGGCGCAACTGGCCGCACTCACCGTCGAGTTGGTGTTCCCGTTGGTTGAGCCTACTAGCGAGCCGCTGTTCGAGCAGGTCGACCTGCTCGATTTTCCCGGCTATCGCGGCCGCTTGTCGGTCGAGTCGCTGGACGACGTGCGTCGCGCGGTGAGCAGCGACGAAGCCAGCCCGGTGGCGCAACTGATCCTGCGCGGCAAGGTTGCCTATTTGTTCGAGCGCTACACCGACAGCCAGGAAATGAACGTGCTGATCGTCTGTACGCCATCGAACAAGCAGTCCGACGTCACCGCTGTCGGTCCGGTACTGACCCGCTGGATCGACAAGACCCAGGGCGCCAAGCCTGAAGAGCGTGCTCTGCGTAAGCCGGGCCTGCTGTGGGCCATCACCATGTTCGACATGCGCATTGGTAGCGACTTGGACAAGGGCGAAGACCTACTGCGCCTCGGTTGGGGTAGCGGCGGCATGATGAAGATGACCATGCTCGAACGCTTCGGCCAGTACACCTGGCTGCAGGAGTGGACGGCCGGTCAGTCCTTCGATAACACCTTCCTGGTGCGCAAACCGCGCATGAAGGTGACCTTCCTCGACGTGCAGGCTGGTGAAGAGATCGGTATCAACGCCGCTGCCCAGGATTCGTTGGGGCTGATGCGCAGTACCTTCGTCGAAGACGAAACTGTACAGCGCCACGTCAACCAGCCGCAGCAGGCCTGGGACGCGATGCTGGAGCTGAACGATGGCGGCATGGGCCGTATCAGCCAGTACCTGCGTGGCGTGGCGCTGCGCGAGGTCAAGCTGGGGCGTATTCGTGAACAGCTCGATGATGTACTGCATCTGCTGGAAAACCGGCTTGGCCACTGGTATCAGGCAGAAGGCGCCGGCGAGCTGGAGAAGAAGCGCAAGATCGCCAAGCAGATCTTCGACGCGGTCTGGCCGCGGCGCATTCTGCTGGGTGAACTGTTGCAGAGAATGCAATTGCCTGACGATCTGGTTCGGGGTCTGTACCTGCGCGCCGATGACGAAGAACCTACTGCTCTGGTGAGCGATAGTGCGAGCAGCGGTGTTGTGAGCGGGGGGGCGCTCAACCTGGGTGATGACCTGGGACACGACGATGGTTTTGATCTGTTCGGCGACAGCGAGTCGGCGCCTCGCTCGTCGAGCAATGCCTTACCGCTGCGCTCCAGCGGTAGCGATGCACGTTTCGCCCAGGCCGTACTGCGTGAGTGGATAAGCCACCTGCGCCACCTGCCTGAAGACATGCGTCTGATGACCTATCTGGGCTTCTCCAAGCCAGCGGTCGAGGCTCTGGTTGATGAGCTCATCACCGGCGCTAGTCGCCTCGACCTACAAACACGCCTGCTGCAGGCCATCGTCAGTACCGAGCAGATTGGCACCAAACGCGAGCAGCTGGCCGGACGTCAGGTGCTCACCGCGAAAACCGTGCTGGGTGATTTCATCGGCTGGCTAGGGTTCATCGAGTCACCGCTGGAGCAGCGTCCCGACAGCCGCATCGAGCGTGGCGCCAAGCTGTTCCAGGCGCCGCCGGTTATCGTCCCGGGCAAGCTGCCGCAACTGCCGGCGCAACCCTTGGAACACACGCGCAACTATGTGGGCGACTGGCTGGTGGCGCTGGCCAAGATCGCTGAAGACAACGCCGGTCACAGTGCCGGCCGAGAAATCACACCGGAGCAGAACGAGACGCTGGGCAAGGTGCTCGCCACCCTGCATGCGGATCGGACGGAATAAGTCATGTTGAGAATCGAACTGAAGGCAGCGCAGAGCGGCCAACCTGGTCATGGAGAGCTGACCGTACATGGTTGGCAGGAGGGCAGTGACGCCCTCGAACTGACCGTGCAGCGCAATCAGGATGGCCGCTACCTCGGTGAAAACGGCGAATGGGATACGAGCCCATCCTGGCATACGCTCGATGGCTTGAACCTGGTTGATGAAAAACTCAGTGGCGAGGTCGGCCCCTGGCTGATCGACCCGTTGATGCTTGATCCTCAGATGGCCTACATGCTGCAACTGCGTAACGAGGACGGCAGCGACAAGGGTGTGCTGCGCATCCTTGGCAGCATTCTGTCCTCCAAGGCAGCAGGTAACTCGACGCATGACGAGAAGAAGGTTGAGCGCAAGGCCGAGCCGGTCATCGTGCCGGTTTTGCCAGAAGTACTGCCCGAGCCGCCTGCGCCTGAGCCCGAGGTGATTTCAGTACCCGTGCCTGAGCCGGTAGTTGTCGAAGCGCCGCCTGCTCCATCACCTCAGACCCCGGTGGCAAAGAAAGGCAGCAAGCTGCCGCTGATCCTGATCACCATACTGCTCATCCTGGCCCTGGCGGTTGCGGCCTGGTGGTTCCTGCTGCGCACGCCGTCGACCGATATCGCGCCAAGCGACACGCCGGCTTCAGTGGTAGGGGCGATGGCCGCGTGCAGTTCGCAAGCCCTATCTGATGCCAGGGAGGATCTGTCTTTCATCCAGGCCTGCCTGAAGTCCAATCCGTCCAGCGAACAGGTGCTGGAGGTGATCGCCGTTGCCAAGGATGCCAAGCGCTGTGGCGTGGTGCAGCGTCTGTATGCGCACAAGGCGCAGTCGGGCGATGCCGCCATTGCCTATGCCTATGCCCGCGAGTACGACCCGGCGCATTATGCCAGCGGTGGTTGCATCGAAGCGGCTGACGCTGAGACTGCGATGTATTGGTACGAGATTGCCGTGAACAACGACCCGGACAATCAGGACGCCAGCCAGCGGCTGGAGGAGCTGAAGAAATGACCGTGCGCACCGCCCCGGGCGTCAAACTGTTGTTTGCCGGCCTGCTGCTGAGCGC
The DNA here is from genome assembly GCF_029845265.1 of Ectopseudomonas oleovorans. Classification (NCBI taxonomy): domain Bacteria; kingdom Pseudomonadati; phylum Pseudomonadota; class Gammaproteobacteria; order Pseudomonadales; family Pseudomonadaceae; genus Ectopseudomonas; species Ectopseudomonas oleovorans. The sequence continues at coordinate 19,429 of NZ_JAOCLK010000034.1, read as the reverse complement.
AGCAGCGCCACTGATGGCGGCAGACAAACCGCTGCTGCAGGAAGGCAAGAAGACCCTCTACCAGCGCGTGCTGACCACGCCGACCTGCCAGCTTGGCGATAGCGCTGGCGCTAGTGGCGGTAAAGCGCAGCCAGCATTCACCCGCTTTTACGTGTACCAGCGTGAGCAGGCAGGCAACGCCGAGTGGCTGAAGGTCGGCCCTGACAGCTATGGCAAGACCGTCGGCTGGATTAAGGGCGACTGCGCCGTACCGTGGAAGATGCAGATGACCCTGGCCCTGACCAACCCGGCCGGCCGTGATCCGCTGCTGTTCTTCCGCAACAAGGACAGCCTCGAACAGCTCTTTGCCAAGGACGACCCGGCGCCACTGCTCAAGCCGATCCTGGCCAACATGAAGGCCAATGGCCGTGATCCGGCGGTGGCTGCCCGCGAGCCGGATTACGCGGTGGATCTGACGAAGAATTTCTACCTGTTGCCGGTGCTGGAAGCCGAGGAAACCTTCACCGAGAAGGGTTTCCAGGTGCGCCTGCTCAACGTCGCTTCGGTGAGTGCGGCGGAGTCGGCCGACAAGCAGGGCGCGGACAAGAACGCCACGGCCGATGCCAACACCCTCAAGGGGTTCAGCGCCGCCGTGGTGTTCGTCATCGACTCGACCATTTCCATGGGGCCGTACATCGACCGTACCCGTGAGGCGGTCAAGCGTATCTACGACCACGTCGAGCAGGAAAAGCTGCTGGATCAGGTCAAGTTCGGTCTAGTCGCCTACCGCTCCAGCACCAAGGAAGTGCCCAAGCTTGAATACGTCAGCAAGATGTACGTCGACCCGAGCACGGTCAAGGACGGTAAAGACTTCCTGGCCAAGGTCGCCGAGCTCAAACCGGCAACTGCGTCCAGCAGCAGTTACGACGAAGACACCTACGCCGGCGTGATGCAGGCGCTGGATCAGGTCAAGTGGAATGAGTTCGGTGCACGCTACATCGTACTGGTTACCGATGCGGGCGCAGTCGATGGTGACAGCAAGCTGTCGTCCACTGGCCTCAACGCCGAGCAGGTGCGCCTGGAGGCCAAGTACCGTGGCGTGGCGATCTACAGCCTGCACCTGAAGACCCCGAGCGGTTCGAAGAACCATGCCTCGGCCGAGGCGCAGTACACGGATTTGTCGACCAACGCTTTCCTCAATAAGCCGCTGTACTACCCGGTGGATGCCGGCAACGTCGAGAGCTTCGGCAAGATGGTCGACAGCCTTGGCGATGCCATCACTGCACAGGTCAAGGCGGCCTATCGCGGCGACATGGCGGCCGGTAGCGCGCTGGGGGCCGATGCGGAGTACGCCAAGGCGAAATCCGGCAAAGGTGGCGATACCGCCCTGGCCGAGGATGCCGAGCTGCTCGGACACGCCATGCGCCTGGCCTACCTCGGCGAAAAGACCGGTGCCAGTGCGCCGCCGGTGTTTCAGGCGTGGATCAGTGACCGTGACTTCGTGCGTCAGGATGTACCCACTACCGACGTGCGTGTGCTGATGACCAAGAGTCAGCTCAGCGACCTTAGCGATGTGGTCAAGCAGATCGCCGATGCTGCTAACGAAGGCCTGATCTCGCCCAGCGACATGTTCGAGCGCCTGCGTTCGGTGGCCGCGACCATGGGCAAGGATCCCAACCAGCTCAAGGACAAGACCATCAAGGTCGCCGACATGGGCCTGATGGCTGAATACCTTGATGGCCTGCCTTATCTCAGCGAGGTGCTCAGCCTCGACGAGGAAACCTGGAAAGGCATGGAAGGGCTTGAGCAGGAGAAATTCATTCGGCGCCTGAACACCAAGCTCAAGTACTACCAACGCTACAACGCCGATGCCGACCGCTGGGTATCCCTGGCGCCGGGCAGTGACCCACGCGAGCACGTTTACCCGGTGCCGCTGGAGGCTTTGCCTTAGGACTTGGGTCATGTTGCATATCGAGGACATGCGCATTCGCCGGGGTAGCGACTACCAGATCGTCTTGCCGCGCCTGATTCTTGGCCGTGGCGAGGTGGCGGCAATCACCGGCGCCAGCGGTTGTGGCAAGAGCACGCTGCTGGAAATGATTGGTCTGATCCTGCGTCCCGATGGGCTCGGCCAGTTCCGTCTGGGAGATGCCGATGGGCTGGATGTTGCCGCGCTGCTGCGCGATGACCGCCAGGCGCAATTGGCTGATATTCGCGCTCAGCGTTTGGGCTTCGTGTTGCAGAGTGGCGGTCTGCTGCCGTTTCTCAGTGTGCGGCAGAATATCGAGTTGCCCCGGCGCATGCTCGGTCTACCTGGCAAGAGCGAGTTGGTCGACGAGGCCATCTCTCGTCTGTGCCTGCAACCCTTGCTGGGCAAGCTGCCGGCGCAACTGTCGATCGGCGAGCGCCAGCGCGTATCTTTCGTCCGCGCGATCGCCCATGAGCCCGACCTGCTGCTGGCCGACGAGCCGACCGCAGCGCTCGATCCTCTGCAGGCGCAACGCTTGTTCGAGCTGATCATCGAAATCGTCCAGCGTTTCCAGATCGCCGCGTTGTTGGTTACCCACGACTGGGATCTGGTGCGCGATTGTGCGATCCGCAACATCGTCGGCACGCTGCAGGGTAGCGCCGTCGATGCCAGCGCCGACGGCACGGTGTTCCATGACGCGGCCTGAGACTCGCCCCCGTCTGCGTTTGCTGATCGAATTGGCAGCGCGTGACCTGTGGCACGACCGCAAGGTGTCGCTGTGCATCGTCGCCTCGCTGGTGGCGGTGATCGCGCCCCTGCTGCTGTTGTTTGGCCTCAAGCATGGCGTGGTCTCGCAGCTCAATGATGAGCTGCTCAGCGACCCGCGCAACCTCGAAGTGCGCATGCTCGGCAACTATGACTTGGCCGGCGGCTGGTTCGAGCGTTTGCGTGCCCAGCCCGGCGTAGGCTTCGTCATCCCGCTGACCCGTTCGCTGAACACCCAGGCCGACCTGCAGCGCGACAGTCAGCATTTTGTCGCTAATGCCGAAGTCATCCCGACAGCCAGTGGCGATCCGTTGATCGCCGCTTTGCCGTCGCCCGCGACGTTGGAGCAGGTACTGCTCAGCGCCAGTGCGGCGAGCCGACTCGGCGTGCAGGTCGGCGATACGTTGCGTCTGCTGGTGCTGCGCAAGCTCGATGGCAGTAACGAGCGTGGCGAACTGACGGTGACCGTGGGTGGGGTGCTGGAGAACAGCGCCTTTACCCGGCCGGCGGTGCTGGTGCACCTTGATCTGCTGGTGGCGATGGAAAATTTTCGCGATGGTTATGCCGTGCCGATGTTCGGCTTCCTCACCGGCGAGGTGGCGCCGGTGCGCGAGCGCTATGCCCGTGCGCGCATCTACGCCCGGGGCCTGGATGATGTGGCCAGCATTGCCAGTTGGCTTGATGGCGAGCGCATAGAGAGCAGCACGCGGGCGCGTGAGATCGAGTCGGTCAAGGCCATCAGCCATGTGCTCGGCCTGATTTTCGCGGTGATCGCCTGGACCGCGGTGATCGGTTGCGTGGCCTCGCTGGCCGGGGCCTTTCTCGCCAATATCGACCGCAAGCGCAAGGATCTGGCGCTGTTGCGTCTGCTTGGTTTTCAGCGTTCGGCTGCTGGCGCCTACGTGATGGTTCAGGCGGCGCTGCTCACCTGTTTGGCTTTTGCTTTGGGCTACGCTGCCTACCTGGTCGGCAGCCATGTATTCAATACGGCGCTGGGCGCCAACCTGGCCGACGACGGCTTCGTCTGCAAGTTGGAAAACATTCATATTTTGCTGGCCTTCGCCAGTGCATTGCTGATCGCCATCGTCGTGGCGGCTGTAGGAGGGTTTCGTGCGATCCATATTCAACCGGCTGAAAGCCTGCGTGACCTCTGAGCAGGCCTTGCTGGCAGCGGCGACGTTGCTGGCGCTGGGCAGTCTGCCGGCCCAGGCTGCTTGGGAGGAGAAGTACTACAACCCCAAACCGCTGGCCGATGACGTGATCCTGCCGATGCCGTGCGAGGGTTCGTTGGTGCTGCGTAAGGTACAGGTTCCAGTCGCCAGCCCGATGGGTGACTATGGCGTGACCCTCGGTCAGGACAGCGACGAGTGGGGCTACATCGAGCAGGCCCGCCCCAGCTATATCGCCGGTAGTTTCACGGTGCAGAAACCGGAACCGGGGCGCTATTACCTGCTGGCCAAGTACGAGTTGAGCGAGCTGCAATACCAGGCCGTGATGAACGATACCTGCCCGACGCCTTCGACCAAGCTGCGCCTGCCGCAGGTCGGCGTCAGCTGGTTCGACGCCACTGCCTTTGCCGACAAATACAGCCTGTGGCTACGTAAGAATGCCGCTGCCAAGCTGCCCAAGGAGGATGGCGCAGCGGGCTTCCTGCGCCTGCCGACCGAGGCCGAGTGGGAGTTTGCCGCACGTGGCGGCATGGCCGTTTCCCAGTCCGAGTTTCGCGATATTCGTTTCCCCACGCCGGATGGTGGGCTCGGTGCTTATGCGTGGTTCGCTGGTGCGCAGTCGGCCAATGGCAAGCTGCAACTGACCGGTTTGCTCAAGCCAAATCCGCTGGGCCTGCATGATGTTCTGGGCAACGTCGATGAGATGCTCTTCGAACCCTTCCGCCTGAACAAGCTCGATCGCCAGCACGGCCAGGCTGGCGGCTATATCGTGCGTGGCGGTAACTACCTGACGCCGCAGGCTGAGCTGCGCACCGCATTGCGTCAGGAACAGCCTTACTACGCCAGCGCTGGCGAGCAGAACAAGCTCAAGACCGGCGGTGTGCGCCTGGCCCTGGTGGCGCCGGTGTTGACCTCGCGCGAGCGCATCAAGCAGGTCGAGCAGGACTGGAAGAAACTCGGTACTCCGGCAGCGAGCAAGGCCACAGGCAGCAAGGACAACAAGGATCCGGTCGCGGAAATCGCCAGCATCGCCAGCGGCGTGCAGGATGACGCGCTCAAGCAGCAACTGGAAAAGCTGCGTGGCGATCTGCGTGCCAACACCCAGGCACGTGACGAGCAACGCGACCAGGCGATCCGCTCCGAACTGCAATTGGGTGCTTTCCTCTGCACCAAGCTCAAGGACGACGGCATGTTCCTCGATACTCTGGAAGGCAACTACAAGCGTAGTTGTGGAGCAGGTGAAGATGACCAGATGAGCCGCTGCGATGCACGCAAAGAGCAGCTCGAAGGTCATCGCAAGGTGCTCGACTTCATGCTCAACTACTATGCCGACACGGTGGTCAGTGGTGCGCTCAACTACACCTCGGCCACCGTCGAGCCGCAAGTCAGTGTGGTGGCTCAACAAATGGCGGCGCGCAGCAAAAGCAACCTGCGCAGTTACCTCGACACCCACTGGAAGAATCTGAATAGCTACATGAAAAGCGGCAAAGTGGCGCGCAGTCAGTGGCTGGAATCCTGTAAATCCATTTAAGCGAAGGGCATGGACATGAAAGCAGTAGCGTTGTTGGATCAGCGGATGAAATGGGTCGTTCTGGGTCTCGCTCTCGTATTGACTGGCTGTCAGACCACCGGCACGACGCCGGCTGCCAATCAGGCGCCGGTCGACCCACGGCTGGCCAACAGCAGTTCGGCGCAGTTCTTCAGCAAGTCGGGTTGGCAAGCCTGTGCCGGTGGCGCGGTGGTCGGCATGCTCGCCTGCCAGCTGGGTAACCCGAGCAAGAAGGCTCAGTGCATGGTCGCTGCCGGTCTGGCTGGCTGTGGCGTGGGCATGGGCGCCAACTACTATCTGGATAACCAGCGCAGCCAGTATGCCAACGCGGAAGACCGTCTGGATGCGACCATCGCCGACGTGCGCAAGGACAACCAGGAGCTGCAGATGCTCAGCGATACCGCGCGTAGCGTGATCGCCGATGACAAGCGCAAGATCGAGCAGATCAAGCAAGACATCGCCGCCAACAAGGTGCAGAGCGCCCAGGCGCAGAAGCAGCTCGCCGAGATCGATGCCAACACCGCCTACCTGAAGAAATCCCTGGCCGACGTACGCTCCAAGCAGCAGGAGTGGACCAAGGTTGCCGCCGCCGAGCGCAACAATGGTGCCCGTACCGATACCTTGGATGCGGAGATCGGCAAGATGCAGAAGCAGATCGCGCAACTGGAGTCGGAAATCGACCAGCTGTACCAGCAGCGTTCTTCGATCCGGCTCGGTTAAGAGTCTGTTCGCGACCTGAACAGACTCCGGGAAACTCTCGGTCAACATGACAGGTAGGGTGCGCTATGCGCACCTTTACCGATCTTTTCGGTGTGCGCGGCACACTCTGTAGCGACAGCCTAATCAGGCTCCAAGGAATACGTCCATGCATCCACTTCGTTCTTTTGTCCTACTGGCTGGCGTCGCCATGCTCGCCGGTTGTGCCGTCAGTTCGCAGGAATGCGACCCACGTAATGCCGATGCCGGGTTCGCCACCAAATTCGGTTGCAAGACCCAGGGCGTCTACGCCCAGCGTGTCGAGGAGAAGGAAAAGATCCTGCTCGACGAGCAGAAAACCAACCAGTTGTTCCGTGATGTCTATGCCGCTATCGAGCAGGAGAAAGCGTCGGTCGGCAAGGATCTGGCGACCCAGCAGGCGCAGTACGCCTCCTTGAACAAGTCGCTGAACGCCCTGCTTGGTGAACTCAAGAATAAGGCCAAGGGCAACCGGCGCATCGAGGCAGAAATTGCTGCGCTGGAGAACGACCTGAAAAATATCAACCAGCAGGAGAATCCGGCCGTGCTGCAGAAACAGGTTGAGCTGCAGAAGCTGCGTAGCAAGGTTTCCAGCCTGGAAAGCGATCTTGGCCTGCGTTGATCATTGCCGTTACACCTGCATGCCGGTCGTTCCGCCAGCAGGCTTTTCCCTGACTACCTAAGCAGGAAGCTGACCGCCATGAAGCGAATCTCCCGCCTGTCCTCCCAAACCCGTAGCGCGGCAGATGCCCTGGCCGGTCATGGCGAACTCACGCAGATCCTGCGCCGGCACCTGCCGCCGAGCACGGCGACCCTGTACGCCAAGCCGAAGCAGGCCGAGGGTGATATCGTCGAATGGTATTCGGATCTTGGCGGCCAGCCGGTACCGTTCAGCCAGTTGGATGAGAAGGAGGCGGCGCAGGTGCGCCACCTGCTCGACGAGCGACTGGCTTCTATCGAACAACTGGCCAGCCAGCTCGATGCGCAGGGTGGCGATGGTGTACGCCAGGCGGCTCTGTTGCGTGAAGCGGCCCGTTATCCCGACACCTCGACCCTGTATTCGCTCAATGGCCAGCCGCTGGTGACCTTCTGGGGCGGTGGCCAACCCCCAGCGCCACCGATCACGCCTGTTACCGCGCAAGCTGGTGCGTTACCGCCAGGTGCAGCAGCCTTGGTCAGCGAGGTGCCACGCAAGCGGCGCTGGTGGTTGTGGCTGCTGCTTGCCCTGCTGTTGCTGGCCCTACTGGCGGCGCTCTGGTGGTGGCTGTTCTGTCGTGAGCCGGAAACCCCGCCTGTGCCGGTCGAGTCTCCGGTGGCCGAAGAGCCGGCCGTGCCTGAGGAGGTTCCATCCGAGCAGGAGCCAGTGGAAGAGGATCCGCTGGTCGAGGAGCCCGAACCCGAGCCGGAAATTCCGCTGCCACCGCCGATTCCCGAGCCCAAGCCTGAACCAAAACCCGAGCCCAAGCCGGACCCTGCCGAGCTGCTGAAAAAACGTATCGATGGCATCGCCCGAGACTGTTCGGCCTTGCAGAAGATGCAGCGCGAAGAGCCGTTGCTCAAGGACAACGCCGCCCTGCGCGAGCAGGTCGAGCAGAACTTGGCGAAGAACTGCAAGGAGCAGTTGATCACTAATGCCAAGAACCTTTGCCCCGATGAGCGTCCGAAGGAGTTGGCGCCGGAGATGGTCATTGTCTTTGATGCTTCCGGTTCGATGGATATCAGCATGCTGGCCACACCCAAGGAAATCGAACAGGCAACGATGGTGCAAGGGGTTGCCAATATCGCCACGCAGCTGCTGCTTGGAACCAATGCCCCGAACACGATGGGCCATGTATTCCGTGAACCCAAGCGCATCACCACGGCGCGCGAGGCGACTATTGGCGTGGTGCAACAGTTGCCCAGTGATGCCAACGCCGGACTGGTGCTGGTGGAGAGCTGTCCGGGCGCCCGCAGCGTCGGCTATTTCGGTCCTGACCAACGAGCAGATCTGCTGTCACGCCTGCGCACCGTGACACCGGTACAAGGCACGCCTCTGGCCGATGGCATCGCCAAGGCCGGACAGATGCTCGATGGGGTCAACCGCGAGTCGGTGATGCTGGTGGTGTCCGATGGCGAGGAGAGTTGCAACCAGAATCCCTGTGCGATAGCCCAGGCCTTGGCGCGCAGCAAACCGCACTTGAAGATCAACGTGGTCGATATTCTCGGCACCGGTGCCGGGAATTGCCTGGCGGCGGCGACCGGGGGCAAGGTGTTCACCGCGCGCAACGTCAATGAGCTGCAGATCATGACCAATCAGGCAGCGCAGGACGTGCTGCCGCCAGCACACTGCAAGCGCTAAGAACCAGGGCGGGCGTAAAGGGAGAGCGAGGCCAGGCTTTTATAGCGACGAGCCTGCTCATTCTCGCGCTACGGTCAATTCCGGTCTGCGCCAGCATGTGCCTTACGGCAGCTCCAGCCCGCCACTGGCCTTGTGCAGGGCGCGCAGGTGTTCGCCCAGCGTCACCAGATTGGCCTCGTTGGCTTCCAGTTCAGCCAGGCGCTCGGGTTGTAGCAGGTTGCGCACTTCGCCGTCGAGCTCGTCGCTGAGCTGGCGCAGTTGCTGCTGACGCTCACGGCTGCTGATTTCGAGGCGCTCCCACTCCTGCTGTTGCGGCAAGCCGTAGCCACCTTCGAGCAGTTCGGCCGGGCGGCTGAGGAAGCCACTGTTGGCGAGAATTTGCTCCAGCGCGGCACCGGCCTTGTTCAGGCTCGGATCGCCAGCGGCGCGGCCGGTGAGGTAGCGGCGCTTGAGTTCGTCCTGAGCCAGCAGCAGTTGCCTGCGCAGCGCGGCTTGCTCCAGCAACAGCAGGGCGGCGCTGGCGCGCAGGTCGGCCTTGGCGAACCAGTTGCGCCGCGTTTCGGCAGGTTGCTCCAACCAGGTTTCGACGTTGTCCTGAGTGATCGGCAGGCGTTCGCGCAGGACGCGGAACATGGCCTGGTAACGTTCGCGGAAGGAGTCGAAGCGATAGCCCAGGCGCAGGGCCTCGCGCGGGTCGTCGAGCACTGTGGTGTCGGCCAGCCCGCGTGCATCCATCAGTTCCAGCAGGCCGTTGGGCAGGATGCTGTCGAGGGCATGCAGGCGCGGATTTCCGGTACCGCTGCGTAGCAGCTTGAGGGTTTCCACCGCACAGTTGTTGGAGACGAAGTAGTAGTCGCCGTCATAGCTCCAGTGCTGTTCGGCGGCGCGTACCACTAGTTGCTCGACCTCGTCGCGCGACAGGCGCAGCGGTACCGAGGCCAGGCTGCGCAGCTCGACCTTGGTGTATTCATCAATCACCTGCTCCAGCGGCAGCACGAACAGGCGTGAGGGGTAGACGCCGGTCAGGCCATCCCAGCTCGACAGTTGCAGGTCGCCGACGAAGGCACGGTAGGACAGCACCAGGTGGTGGTCGAGATCCAGGCGGCAGTCCGGGCCACGTGGCCGGCCCGGTGCGCAGACCACCAGGCGCAGCATGCTGTGGCCCCAGCGGCTCATCCAGGCATCGTTGGCTTCAGCGAGCAGGTAGTCGACTTCATACACGCGCTCAGGATCGAGGCGCCCCAGTGGCTGCAGGGCGAAGTCGCGCCCGGCATTGAGGTAGGGGTAGTCGTTGGTGCAGTTCTCGCTGGGCGGCGTCCAGTCGAAGTGCTCGCGCAAGTAGCGCGCCAGCGAAGGCCGGCGGCAGGCATAGCTGGGGTCGAGCAGAAAGTATTCGAGGTTGACCGCGACGAACTCCAGCGGATTGGTCAGTTCGTAGCTATCCGGGCTACGCGCAACCTGACCGTTGTCCAGATCGCGCGCACCGCGCTGTCCGACGCGTTGCTGCCAGCCGGCCAGGTCGAGTAGACGTGGATCGTCACTTAGGGTGAAGCGTCGCTCGCTCTGGCCGCGGCAATCTTCAGGCAACCCGACCAGGCCCATCGAGCTGACGCGTTGTCGGCATTGGCTGATGTGGCGGCGCTCGGCCGCAGGCCAGAGGCGGGCGCGGTCGTAAAGGTGGGTCAGTTCATGCAGCAGGGTGGCCAGCAGTTCCTGGCGCTGGGTGCCGTGCGGTCGCCCGGTGCGATTTTCTGCCGCCGAGCCATCGACCAGCTTCGGCAGTAGCTCGGCGTTGAGCTCGATGCCGCTGAAGCGACCGACCTGGCCGTAGACCTCCGAGGGCAGTCCGGCACGCCAGCTGACCCTGACTTCACGGTCCAGTTGCTCGATGAAGCGTGGCGGCAAGGCAGCCATCGCCTCGTCCAGCAGGGCCTGGCTCGCCTGGCGTTCGGCTGCGCCTAGAGCGCTGTCGTCCAGCGTCAGACGCAACTGCGCCTGGGCGAAGCCTGCGGCCAGCGCCAGCAGCGCGCCGCAGCACCAGGCGGCGAGGTGGGTCACAGAGCGAGAATGGCTTCGGCCAGTTGCAGATCGCTGGCAGCCTGCGCTTGCGGCAACTGCTGGCGGATGGTCTGCAGCGCAGCTTCCAGTTGCGCGCCGCGAATCTCACCGGCGCTGGCGACGAAGCTGGCGGCGTCGTCGCGGGCCTGTACCACGGCTTTCATGTCGCGAATCGAGGTGGTGGTGTCGGAGGTAAAGTTGATGCTGCGATCCAGGGCGCGCACCACGATGTTGCTGGTGGCGACCACGGTTTGCGCCTGAGCGATACCGCTGAACAGGGCGCAGGCGGCGACGGCGATGACGAATGAACGACGCATGATAAGGAGCTCCGAGAACTGCAGAACGGACGATTTGACGCGGACAGGCCGGCGCGGTTCCCCGCGACCAGGCAAGTAGGCGAAGTTTACGGGGCCATGCAGCGTCGGTCAGCAGCGAGCTTATCGGACGTGTGCAAAGTTTTCACAGGCTGAGGATGGCCTGAGCCAGGGCCAGGTCATCCGCTGTCGCCAGCGCGGCGTCATGACGGCGAATGTGCGCCAGGGCCGCTTCGAGTCGTACGCTGCGAATCGCGCCGTCGCTGGCGACGAAGCTGGCGGCATCGTCGCGGGCCGCGCGCAGCTGTTTCATGTCGCGCAACGAGCTGGTCGCGTCCGAGGTGACCTCGACGGTGCCGGCCAGGGCGCCGCCCAGAGTGTCGGTGGTCGCGACCAGGCTGCTGGCGCAGGCGGTGCCAGCCAGCCCTAATGAAAGAAGCGCTGCAATCAGGGATTTCTTCAGGTGCATATGGGGTAACTCCGGTAGGGCGGGACGCTGTTCTACCCGCATCCGCAGCTTAGCCCAACGGCATTCCCAGCTCCATCGCTGGCTCAGTGCCAGAAGGGCTTGGCCAGTTCCTGCTCACGCTGAGCTGTGCTGATGCCGGCGTCAGCCAGTTGTTGCTCATTGAGCAAGGCAAGCTGCCGACGAGTGCGGCTGTTGCGTTGCCAGTGACGCAGCGTCGAGTAGAGGCCGAGCCAGTGCAGGGACTTGTCGTGTGCAAGTTGCGAGAGCGGTTCGTGAGTGCGGTCCATGGCGTTCTCCTGTCGAGAGACAAGGGTGGAAGCTCATGTTCTCGCAAGCGCTCGTGGGCGAGCAGATACAACCGGTTGGAATTGTGCGGGGGCCGTGGCGGTTTTATGGCAACTGTACTACTCGCTCGGGCGATGACTGTTGCAGATAAAACGAAAGCCCCACCGCAGCAGAGACGGTGGAGCTCTCAGAAGATCCCAACTTGGGGATGGAGCAAAGCAGGGGGTCAGCGCCAGAACGGCTTCTGCAGTTCGGCGTAACGCTGATTTTCGCTAATGCCAGCGTCAGCGAGCAGGCGGGCATCCAGTCGAGCCAGTTGACGACGGCTGACGATGCGGCGCTGCCACAGGCTGAGGGTAGCGATAACGCGGAGCAGCCAGGCCGATTTGTCGCTGGCAACGCTGTGAGTTTGAAGCGGGGCGGAACTGAGGGTACGTTCCATGGTGGTCATCCTTCCGCTTGTGGCGGGGTATGTGTGCTATCGATGGGCAAATTATCCCGAGCGCAGTCGGGGCCCAGTAGTCACAGCTGGATGAAATTGTTGTGCTATTAGATAGGTTGCTTTGTAACTGTTCGGTCAGGAATCGATGAAACTGTATTGGTCATAAGTGAAAAGACTGGGTGCAACCTTGATTTGCGAGATTTTCAACTGGGTGCAACCCGTTAATTCTGGTCTTTCAAGCAGTACAGTTTCCAATTGATCTGGTGTGCTTGTTGATCTGAGTATCAACTTTTTCCTGGCGCCGGAAATGAGAAACCCGGCACATGGCCGGGTTTCCTGTCTGACCGGTCAGGGCTTATTCGACGGCCTTGACCATGTCTTCGATGACCTTCTTGGCATCGCCGAAGACCATCATGGTCTTGTCCATGTAGAACAGTTCGTTATCCAGGCCGGCGTAGCCGCTAGCCATCGAGCGCTTGTTGACGATCACGGTCTTGGCTTTGTAAGCCTCGAGGATCGGCATGCCGGCGATCGGCGACTTCGGATCATTCTTCGCCGCCGGGTTGACCACGTCGTTGGCACCCAGCACCAGCACCACGTCTGTCTGACCGAACTCGGAGTTGATGTCCTCCATCTCGAACACCTGTTCGTACGGCACCTCGGCCTCGGCCAGCAGTACGTTCATGTGGCCAGGCATACGCCCGGCGACCGGATGGATCGCATACTTCACGGTCACGCCACGGTGGGTCAGCTTCTCAGCCAGTTCCATCAGTGCATGCTGGGCACGCGCCACGGCCAGGCCGTAACCGGGCACTATGACCACGGTGTCGGCGTTGGTCAGCAGGAAGGCGGCGTCGTCGCTTGATCCCGACTTCACGCTGCGCTGTTCCTGGCTGCCTGCGGCGGCACCGGCGTCGGCATCGGCGCCGAAGCCGCCGAGGATGACGTTGAAGAACGAGCGGTTCATCGCCTTGCACATGATGTACGAGAGGATGGCGCCAGAAGAGCCGACCAGCGAACCGGCGACGATCAGCATCGAGTTGTTCAGCGAGAAGCCGATACCGGCGGCCGCCCAGCCCGAGTAGCTGTTGAGCATCGACACCACCACCGGCATGTCGGCGCCGCCGATGGGGATGATGATCAGCACGCCAATGACGAAGGCAAGGGCCACCAGCACAGCGAAGGCGGTGATGTCGCCGGTGAAGGTGTAATACAGGCCCAGGCCGAGAATCGCCAGACCGATCACCAGGTTGACCAGGTGTTGCCCCTTGAAAACGACAGGCGCGCCCTGGAATAGGCGGAACTTGTACTTGCCGGACAGCTTGCCAAAGGCGATCACCGAACCGGAGAAGGTGATGGCACCGATGGCGGCGCCGAGGAACAGCTCCAGGCGGTTGCCGGCCGGGATGGCGTCGCCCAGCGCGGCGACGATGCCCAGCGACTGCGGCTCGACCACGGCGGCAATGGCGATGAACACGGCGGCCAGGCCGATCATGCTGTGCATGAAGGCGACCAGCTCCGGCATCTTGGTCATCTCGACGCGCTTGGCCATGAGGGTGCCAACGCTGCCGCCGACCAGCAGGCCGACGATGACGAAGCCCAGGCCTTGTACGGCCAGCTCACTGCCGAGCTTGTAGATCAGGCCGACGGTGGTCAGTACGGCGATGGCCATGCCGATCATGCCGAACAGGTTGCCGCGTCGCGACGTGGTCGGGTGCGACAGGCCCTTGAGCGCCTGGATGAAGCACACCGAGGCGACGAGGTAGAGAACAGTGATCAGGTTCATGCTCATGGTCAGTGTTTCTCCACCTGGGCTTTCGGTGCTTTTTTCTTGAACATTTCCAGCATGCGTCGGGTGACCAGGAAGCCGCCGAACACGTTGACCGCAGCCAGGGCCACGGCCAGGGTGCCCATGGTCTTGCCCAGCGGAGTGACGGTAAGCGCGGCAGCCAGCATGGCGCCGACGATCACGATCGCCGAGATGGCGTTGGTCACGGCCATCAGCGGGGTATGCAGGGCCGGGGTGACGTTCCACACCACGTGGTAGCCGATATAGATGGCCAGCACGAAGATGATCAGGTTGTAGATGCCGTCGGAAATCAGATCCATGTCCCTACTCCTTAGCCGTTCTTGCGCACGACTTCGCCGGCATTGCACATCAGGCAGGCCGCGACGATGTCGTCTTCGAGGTTGAGCTGGAACTGGCCTTCCTTGTCGATCACGAGCTTGAGGAAGTCCAGCAGGTTGCGTGCATACAGTGCGGAAGCATCCGCCGGCACCAGTGCCGCCAGGTTGGTGTGGCCGACCAGTGTCACTCCGTGCTTGACCACCACCTTGTCGGTCTCGGTCAGCGGGCAGTTGCCGCCTTGCGCAGCGGCCAGGTCGATGACCACGGAGCCCGGCTTCATCTGCTGCACAGTCGCTTCGTGCAGCAGCGTCGGCGCCTTGCGGCCCGGAATCAGGGCGGTGGTGATGACGATATCGGCCTGCTTGGCCTTCTCATGCACTGCCTTGGCCTGGCGCTCCATCCAGGACTGCGGCATCGGCCGGGCATAACCGCCCACGCCTTGCGCGCACTCACGTTCCTCGTCGGTCTCGAAGGGGACGTCGACGAACTTGGCGCCGAGCGACTCGATCTGCTCTTTGACTGCAGGACGCACATCGGAGGCCTCGATCACCGCGCCCAGGCGCTTGGCCGTGGCGATGGCCTGCAGACCGGCAACACCGGCACCGAGAATCAAAATACGCGCGGCCTTAACGGTGCCGGCAGCAGTCATCAGCATCGGCATGAAGCGTGGATAGTGATGGGCTGCCAGCAGCACGGCCTTGTAGCCGGCGATATTGGCCTGCGAACTCAGTACGTCCAGGCTCTGCGCACGAGAGGTGCGCGGTGCGGCCTCCAGGGCGAAGGCGGTGACGCCGCGAGCGTTCATGCGTGCGATGGTCTCGTTGCAGAACGGGTTGAGCATGCCAACCAACACTGCACCGGCTCTCATATGAGCGAGCTCGGCGTCGGTTGGTGCGACCACCTTCAGCACCAGGTCGGCGCCAAACGCGGCCGAGTCGTTGCCAATGGTGGCTCCAGCGGCTTCAAAGGCGCTGTCCGGGATGCTGGCACTGATGCCTGCACCTGCCTGGACGGTCACCTGATGGCCCTGGCCAACCAGTTTCTTGACGGTCTCGGGCGTCGCGGCAACCCGCGTCTCCCCAGCATGGGTTTCGAGAGGAACACCGATGTGCACTTCTAATCTCCTGCGTGATCTTTTGAGTGAACCTGCGCACTACGCTGGCACGCCGGTGATTGGGGATCAGCACATAACCCGCCGGAAGGTGGCGAGCGCGGCGATTGTGCAATCGAACGCAGACCCTTACAAGAAGTTATGGAGTAAAAAAAATGGATTACTACAAGTAATGGGTCTATGAGGGATTTTTATACTGCGCACAGCCCGCGTGGATTCTGGGGAAAGGCAGGTAAGACGTAGCCTAGAACGTTGCTCAGGCATTCGCGGCGAGAATGACCACTGGTCGACTAGTAGCGGGTGTGGAAGGTAATGCACAGGGTGTTCGAAATAGTGCTATAGCCCGAAAGTAGTGGCTTTGGCGTACTTTTCGCTAATCGGTCATGTAGCGTGACTAATTTCATGCTACCAGTCCCTATATGCTCTTTTGGGTTTGTTGGGTGTTGGTGGTGGCGACGGCTGCGCGTCGGTCATCGTTGCTGGTAAGCGTGCGCCTCGCCCAGTAGCCAGTCACGAAAGGCTTTTAGCGCTGCAGACTCGGACTTGCGTTCCGGCACCATCAGGTAATAGGCGCGGTCACTGTTCGGCACGGTGCGGTCGAGGGCGATCACCAGGCTACCCTCTTCCAGTTCGCGCTGGATCAGGAAGGGTGGGATCAGCGCGATGCCCATTTCATGTTGAGCGGCCTGCGCCAGCATGGAAAACAGTTCAAGTCGCGGGCCGGTCATATCGCGGGCCACATTCATGCCTTGGGCGGCGAACCACTGGCGCCAGGCATAGGGGCGTGTGGTCTGCTGCAGCAGCGGCAAGTTGGCGATGCGTTCGGCGTCGACTGGGGCATCGCCCAGCAGCGCCGGGCTGCATACCGGCAGCAGGTGCTCATGCATCAGGAAATGGGCTTCGGTGCCCGACCATTCGGCGTCGCCGTAATAAATGGCGGCATCGAAGCGAGTGTCGGCGAACAGGAAGGGGCGTGTGCGGTTGGTCAGGTGCACCGTCACCTCGGGGTGCAGTTGCTGAAAGGCACGCAAGCGTGGCAACAGCCACTGGGTGCCAAAGGTCGGTACCACCGCCAGCTCGATGCTGGTGGTGCCCTGGTTGCCCATCAGCGCCAGGGTGTCGCGTTCCACTGCATCGAGCTGCGCAGCCACCTTGCGGCTGTAGGCGACGCCCGCTTCGGTCAGAACTACGCCGCGCCGGGAGCGGCGAAACAGTTCGACATTGAGAAAGCTCTCCAGTCCGCCGATCTGCCGGCAGATCGCGCTCTGCGTCAGGTTCAGCTCGTCGGCGGCCTTGGTGAAGCTTTGGTGGCGAGCGGCGGATTCGAAGGCGACCAAGGCTGCGGTGCTGGGTATCTTGCGACGCATGTATGCAAAAGCCTCACTCGTAAGCGACAGATCTACATGAATAAACTATCTCGGAGTGAGAAAAATGCATAGGTCTGTGCAAATTCTGCGTTTGTCCTCTGCTCGAAGCCGGCCTAGGATCAAAACCATTCGGGTTGGCTGGACCGACCGCTCACATCACCGCTTCGAGGTTTCTCGCAATGGCCAAGGCAAGCTTCAACTGGATCGACCCGCTGTTACTCGATCAGCAACTGACCGAAGAAGAGCGCATGGTGCGTGATAGCGCCCAGCAGTTCGCTGACGACAAGCTGGCGCCCCGCGTGCTGGAAGCCTTCCGTCATGAGCAGACCGATCCGAAGATCTTCCGCGAAATGGGCGAAACCGGCTTGTTGGGTGCGACCATTCCTGAGGCCTATGGTGGCAGTGGCCTGAACTACGTGTGCTATGGCCTGATCGCCCGTGAAGTGGAGCGTATCGACTCCGGCTACCGCTCGATGATGAGCGTACAGTCCTCGCTGGTGATGGTGCCGATCAACGAGTTCGGTAATGAAGCGACCAAGCAGAAGTATCTGCCCAAGCTCGCAAGTGGCGAGTATATCGGTTGCTTCGGTCTGACCGAGCCGAACCACGGCTCCGATCCCGGCTCCATGGTCACGCGCGCCAAGAAGGTCGACGGCGGCTACCGCCTGAGCGGTAGCAAGATGTGGATCACCAACAGCCCGATTGCCGATGTCTTCGTGGTCTGGGCCAAGGACGATGCCGGCGAGATCCGTGGCTTTGTCCTGGAAAAGGGCTGGGAAGGCCTCTCCGCTCCGACGATTCACGGCAAGGTGGGCCTGCGCGCGTCGATCACCGGCGAGATCGTCATGGACAACGTGTTCTGCCCCGAAGAGAACGCCTTCCCGGATGTACGCGGCCTGCGCGGCCCGTTCACCTGCCTGAACTCCGCCCGTTACGGCATCAGCTGGGGCGCACTGGGCGCCGCCGAGTTCTGCTGGCACACCGCGCGCCAGTACGTGCTCGATCGCCACCAGTTCGGCCGGCCGCTGGCGGCTAATCAGCTGATCCAGAAGAAGCTGGCCGACATGCAGACCGAAATCACCTTGGCTCTACAAGGCTGCCTGCGCCTCGGACGAATGAAGGACGAAGGCACTGCAGCGGTGGAAATCACCTCGATCATGAAGCGCAACAGCTGCGGCAAGGCGCTGGATATCGCCCGCATGGCGCGCGACATGCTCGGTGGTAACGGCATCAGCGACGAGTTCGGCATTGCCCGTCACCTGGTCAACCTTGAAGTGGTCAATACCTACGAGGGCACCCATGACGTGCATGCGCTGATCCTCGGTCGCGCGCAGACCGGCATCCAGGCGTTCTTTTGAAGGCTCGCGCCTCTCACTGATCCATGGTGCGCGTGGCGCACCCTACGGAGAAGCTCATGTCCGGTGCACTGTCTCATATCCGCGTGCTTGATCTATCTCGCGTGCTAGCTGGCCCTTGGGCCGGACAAATATTCGGTGACCTCGGTGCTGAGGTGATCAAAGTCGAGCGTCCGGGCTCGGGCGACGACACCCGGCACTGGGGGCCTCCTTATATAAAGGATGCCGAGGGTAATGACTCGCGTGAGGCAGCCTACTTTCAAAGTGCCAACCGCAACAAGCAGTCGCTGACCCTGGATTTCACCCAGCCCGAAGGCCAGCGCCTGGTGCGTGAGTTGGTCGCGCAGTGCGATGTGCTGCTGGAGAACTTCAAGGTTGGTGGCCTGGCGGCCTATGGCCTGGATTACGAGTCGCTGAAGGCGATCAACCCGCGTCTGATCTACTGCTCCATCACCGGCTTCGGTCAGAGCGGCCCCTATGCCAAGCGTGCCGGCTATGACTTCATGATCCAGGGTCTCGGGGGGCTGATGAGTCTGACTGGGCGCCCGGAAGGTGAGGAGGGTGCCGGCCCGATGAAGGTCGGCGTGGCGCTGACCGATATCCTCACTGGTCTCTACGCGACTGTGGGTGTGCTGGCCGCGCTGAATCAGCGTGAGCAATCCGGTGTGGGTCAGTATATAGATGTGGCCTTGCTTGATGTGCAGGTCGCCTGCCTGGCCAATCAGGCCATGAACTACCTGGCGACAGGTGTATCACCCAAGCGCCTGGGCAATGCCCATCCCAATATCGTGCCCTACCAGGATTTCCCCAGTGCCGATGGCAACTTCATCCTTGCGGTGGGTAACGATGGGCAGTTCCGTAAGTTCTGCGAAGTGGCGGGTATTGCGAGCCTTGCCGATGACCCGCGCTTTGTCACTAACAGGGCCCGGGTTGCCCATCGTGCCGAGCTGATCCCGCTGTTGCGCCAGGCCACGGTATTCAAAACCACCGCGCAGTGGATCGAGCAGCTGGAAAAGGCCGGCGTGCCCTGTGGGCCGATCAATGATCTGCAGCAGGTGTTCGCCGACCCTCAGGTACAGGCGCGAGGTTTGCGTCTCGACCTGCCTAATGCCCTGGGCAGCAGTACGCCGCAGGTCGCCAGTCCGCTGCGCCTGTCTGCGACGCCAGTGGCCTATCGTTCGGCTCCGCCACTGCTGGGCCAGCACACCGAAGCCCTGCTGCAGAGATTGCTGGGCATGAGTGAAACGCAGATTGCCGAGTTGCGCGAGGCAGGGGTGATCTGAGCCTCTATATATAGAGGTGGGGGGATTGATCCGATTTACGCAATTATTTGCATGTCAGGGGTTTACAGCTCGCCGTGCTGATGTAGAATGCGCGCCACTTCAGCGATGAAGTA
>NZ_JAOCLK010000033.1:0-55459 GCF_029845265.1 Ectopseudomonas oleovorans | reverse complement strand
GACGGTGTATTGCTCGTTGATTTTCATTCGACCGTTCTTGACGGTATCGATGGCTTCGTTGCAGCCAGCCAGCGCCAGGGGCAGAAGCGGCGCGAGAATGATCGTTCGCAGGTTCATGTGATCCTCGAATGCTTTGAAAATGAAAGGGAAGGTTTGAAGCGGGCTGCATCCTGCAGGGGGATTCCTGAGTGTTTAGGTTGTCTATGGACTTTAAAGGTTGAAGTTCAACTTTTTGAGTCCTTCATGTCAATAAGTGGTTAGCCAACCATCCAGGTCGAGATGGGAGGCGACATGTCCGAGATTGATCAGAAGCACCTGGCCGAAGCTGTAGGTCGAGCGATTGCCAAGCAGCGTGTCCGCGTCGGTATGACGCAAGAGCATGTGGCGGAGCGGCTTGGCATTGGCAGCGAGGCGATTTCCCGCATTGAGCGGGGTATCGTCATCCCCAACATTTCTCGGTTGCTGGAGTTCGCCGCCATCTTCGAGTGCGAGGCCGCGGACCTGCTGACAGAAGCAAGCCCGCGAACCGACGATCAGGCGCAACGGATCAGTCGTATGCTGGCTACGGTCTCACCGGAGGATCGCCAGTTGATCCTGGGGCTGGTCGAGCAGTTGGCGGATCGCCTGGCTGAGGCGTAAGGGTTTCGCTAGGCTGCTGGTCGAAACGTGCACCACAGCGCAGGCAAAGGCACTCGAATTCCCCGAAGTGAAAACGCTGAACGTCCTGGGCGAATTCCCAGCTCTGGGCGCATCCAGAGGTTGCGCTTTCTACTGCGCGCGTAAGCCGTTCGAGCACTATCTGAAACATATCGCCGATACTGTGGTTTTGGTGCGTGTTGCTCTGCACGCGCGTCTCCGAGCAGCCCTCCAAGAAGCCGCCTAGCGTTCCCAGCAGTAGAGAGACGGCTTGCGCCTGCGTCTTGGTGACCACGAGCGTCGATTCGCAAATCAGGCATCGTGTTTCCATGAAGAACCTCCTGAGACTGAGGGCCTCGCTTCGCTGCTGAGCGATTCCAGCTTGGCGGCCAGGGCTGTGCGCTGTGTGGTTGAAGGCTCGCTGGTGGTGGGCGCTGGCTCGGTGAGCGGGAAGAACTCATCGACAATCGCGCCGCTGTCCTCTTCGTTGTCTTCGAAGGCGCCATTGCCCAGCCCTTGCTGCGCGGCGCTATCGAGCGCGCGCTGGTCGAAGCCGGCTGCTTGGCGAGCCTCATCCAATTGCTTGGCGGCCAGCAGGTTCTCCTCCACGCTCATGCCGCTACGCAGCGTGATGTCCACGTAGAAAATGGGCGTTCCATGGCTTTGCCGGGTGGATTTGCCGCGTAGGCGCAGCTCCAATGCCAAGCAGGCCAGGCGATTGCCTGAGATTGCCTGGAAGTATTTGAGGCGTGCTGCGAGGGTGCGGATGCTGTTGAAACCAGTGGTGCGGAACACAAAGCTGCCTAGCGGATCATCGTCGCCAATAACGACATTGAGTCGGCCGTACGGCTTGCAGGCGCCCCCTTTGGCCAGTGGGCAGGCATCGGGCGAGGGACACGGCAGTGTCTGGATTCCGTCCTGATCAATGCGCTTGCAGGTTTCCCCATTGCCCACACAAACCGGGCGTCCGGTTTGCCGATCGAACAGGGTGTAGTCGGCGCGGAAGTTGAGCTCGGGTTCGTTGAACATCAGACGGATCGGGATGCTGCGCAGTTTGTCTTCTTTGCCTTGGCGCAGTTGGTCGTTGAGTGGATGCAGTAACCAGCCATCCTTGCCTTGCACCTGGGAGGTGATGGTGAATTGATCGTCTTTCTCCGGCAGACGTTTGCCGTTTCTCTCGACGACTTTGCCGATTGAGATGCGCCCAATCACTGGGGGCGTTAGAGCCAGACCTTTCAACATGGGTGTTCTCCTGGAAACGAAAAAAAGGCCAGCCATGCAGCGCGAACTGCATGAACTGGCCAAGGGGGGAGGGAACGGATGAAAACAGCCGGATTCAGCCGACCAAGAAGCGCCGCGCGCCGGGTTTCAGCAGCGCGTACTTGGCCTGCAAGTAAGGTTTGTCCTTGAGTAGCTGAGTGACATCCAAGCCAATGCTGTCTTTGGCCTTGCGCCAACTGACGTAACCGCTGGCGAACTCAGCCCGGCTGGCGTCACCCATGGCTTGCTGCAACATCTGCTTGAGCTCGGCTTCTCGCTTCTCCTTGTCGGCAATCGACTGGCGAACGGCTTTCAGCTCGATGAAGGCTGCAGTCAGTCCGGCATGGCAGCTGAAGTCGATGACCTGGCCGTTGTCTTCCGGGTAGAGGCAACGTAGGGCCATTTCAGCGGATGCCGAGCCATCGGCCGGTGGCGGTGTGTCCGTTTCCACGTACTGCCAGAACCTGCGTTCCAGCTCGACGAGCCGCGCGATCATCTGCTCGTCCCGCTCGATTCGGTGAATCTCCAGCGTCTGACCGCCGAGCAGTACAGCCACATCTGCGGCCTGCTTGCCGGTGACGGCGAGCTGGTGCATGACCTGCAGTTGCACATACTCGGGCACGCCTTCTTTCCAGAGGCGTGCCCCGTTTATGCCAGCGGTCTTGCATTCGAGGATCTGCACATCGTCAGCGCCGATCACCTCACGGTCGATGTTGGCCAACATCCAGGACATTTCCGGATCCGGATGCTGGAGCACGGCGTTGATGCGCCGCACGCGGTTCTTTGTGCGCTTGCTGTAGTGCCAGGCCACGATAGGCTCGAGTACGTTGCCCCAGTAGGCCGGGCTTTCCTCGTCATGCGGATCGGTTTTCGGCAGTTTGGTGTCGCGGCCGGTTTTCTCCAGCCACAGTTCCAGCTGCGATTTGTAGGGATTGAGGCCGACCGCAGCTGCCGCATCCGAACTGCCGATACCTTGCTTACGGATTTGCAGCCAGTCCTCGCGCGGCAGCTCCTTGGTGCTGACCAGGCGCAGGGCAGGGCGTTTCTTGCGGGTGCTGCTGTTCAGTGACGTTGCTTTCATGTTGCTCACCTGCAGACATAAAAACGCCCGGC
This sequence comes from Ectopseudomonas oleovorans, assembly GCF_029845265.1. NCBI lineage: Bacteria > Pseudomonadati > Pseudomonadota > Gammaproteobacteria > Pseudomonadales > Pseudomonadaceae > Ectopseudomonas > Ectopseudomonas oleovorans. The sequence goes on along the minus strand of NZ_JAOCLK010000033.1, from coordinate 52,450 downwards.
CAGCACTGGGCTGACCGGGCGCGAGGGTTGATTTGATAGAGGCTTAGGCAGCGAGCTGCAGCGCAGCGTCCAGGGCGCGCTGCTTGATCTGCGCGCCCCGGCCGAACCAGGCCGAGTCCATGCGGTACTCGTTACTGCGTGCGCGGCGCTCGTGGTCGACGAACTCAGTCACGGCGTTAAGCAGGCCCCAGGCAGTGCCGCGTGCCGAGTCCAGCTGGCTGCCGCGACCACGACCTTCATATAGCTCCTGCACTTTGCGCAGAGCGCGCTCGTTCGGCAGTTGTTCCGGCAGCGCACCGGTCGGGCTGGTCTCGCACATGACGTTCATGAAGAAGCCCAGTGCCTCATGCCATTGCACCTTACGCTCGGCCAGCGCGTGCATGCGGTACATGAAGTCGTCCCATTGCGAGACGGCGATACCGAGTTGCTTCTTCACCGCCTGGGGATCGAAGCGGGTGTTGTGCGGGACCTTGATCGCGCGACTGGTGCCGTCCAGGGCGATGGTCAGCGTGTTGTTGCATACCACCCGCACGGTAGTTGGCGTGGCGGTGGTAGCCAGGGTGCCATCGCAGGAGGTGGCTAGCAGTAAGTAGCCGTTTACCTGATCGTTACCCTTGAGTGCAGCGCCTTGCCCGGTACGCGCCAGCGCCCAGAACTTGCGGCCGCCTTTGAGTACGCCAGCGGTTTCCAGCTCATAGCCGGAGACCTCGGTCAGATCCCTGTAGAACTCCAGCACTTCGCGGGGTTGCACGGTGTGGTAGCGCTTGGAGACCACCGACAGCGGCGCCTTGGTATCCGAACGGAACAATACCTTCTGCTCGGGGAACGAATGGATGGTGCCCAGATGGCCGATGGCATCCGATTTGAAGTGCACGGGGCTTTCAAGGATCTGCCAGTCCATACCGGCTTCGCGCTGCCAGACTTCCAGGGGCTGCTTTTGCGTGAGTTGATTACCCAGGCCGTGCCACGGGGTGGCTCCGACGTAGGCCATTTGCTCGATGAGGTGAGCCATAAAGATCTCCTTGCCAGAGTAACTGGCTATCGCCCGACACTCGAATGCCGGGTGGGTGGGAATCGGATTGAATGAAGGCGCGTGGCGCGCCTTGTAGGAGGGCTACTGGTCGAGGGAAAAGACGTGGCCGCAGGCATGGCACTCGAAGTTATCGAGCACGCGGGCATCGATTTCTTCACCCATGCGTGCACCGGCGAGGCTGCCGACGGCGCCACCAGCCAAGCCGCCCAGGATGGCACCAGCCAGGCCACCCAAGGCCGCCCCGATGGGGCCCGCGACCGCGCCCAGAGCCGCACCGCTTTGTGCTCCGGCGGCAGCGCTCGCCGCGCCGGTCGCGGCTCCACCTACAGCGCCGGCTGCACCACCGATTTTGCGGGCATGGTTGCGTGCTGTGACGCGAGCAGAGTTACAGGAAGGGCAGTTAATCGACATCGTTCAGGCTCCTGAGAAGGGAAGGGCTGAAGAGGGCAATACGCACCCGTCTTCCCTTAAATGATTCAGGTCTGAAATTTCGTTATATCTGATCGCTGCAGTCAGTAGCGGGGCCCGTCACTGCGGAGAAAACATCAGCAGTTTCATTTTGCACCCTTCATGCAGATCCGTGAGATGAAGCACTGGGGCGATTTCACACCCCAGTACTTCCGCCAGACTGTCGACTATCTGTGCGTACTCGCCGAGCGTAAGCGTTGGCGTGCCTTCAGCGACTAGCAGTGCCTCCTGTGCTCGATCTGACTGGTTAAGTCGCACGCGGTTTCGTAAATGCTGCAATGCTTGAAGGGCGGATTTCGCTTGCGCTGAGACGTACCTGCCGATCAGTTGTTGCGGACTCCAGGTGGCATAACTGGTCCAGTCCAACCCAAGTAAATTTGGGTTGTCCCGGGCAGCGTAAAGGGTATGCCAGAAGTCGAACATGTCTTGCTCTTTCGTCCACTGATAGACGCGAATGCCGGCGGGCATCGCTGAAGGAGCTGGTCGGAGGTAATGTACATGGATGATGTCGGCCAGCCCCTTCAGGCGCTGTAGATTGGCTGGCGAGTCCCTGTGGCTGCATAGCCAATGAAGCTCGTGGAATCGCTGCGTTGGCCAGGTGGCATCCGGAGCGATTGCGTGGAAGTTGTGGCGCGATTGCCTCTGCTTGGGGAGTTCGTGGGAGCTGCTACCTCTCTCACGGAATTCCTTGCATGCCCGAAGTGCCTCCTCCTCAGTAGCGGCGAGCAAGGCAATTTCGTAGCAGCCCTCTTGAGTCGGGGGCGACGACTGCTGCGCAACGAGTGGCACGGCGACCTGCGGGTCATCACCGATGCCCAGCAGGTAAAACAGGTAGTCCCGAGGCCGCATGATGGGAACAGTTACCGGACTTGCACCGGAGCGTTGATGCATTTGTATCCAGGGTACTGAGCTTCTGCTGTTACCCGTGCCATGGCCGAGTTCACCGCTTGGACGGTGATCGTGAAATTGGCCCGCGGCCCCGCATTCGCCACGACACGTTGTAAAAAGGCGGAGTAGGTTTTCATCAGCAAGTCTCCATTTTTAAGGTGGAGACATGATGCTGCCGAAGGGCGACGTCCTGTGTCGCAATCACTCGCCGGCGTAAAGAGCCGCCATGCGCTTAGCCGACGCTGCGATTTGCGCACGCAGGGCGGTGGGCTCGAGAACTTCCAGATGCTCACCCTGGCTTAGTAGCCACAGGTCCAAACCCTGGCTGAGGTGGATGCTGCCGCTCATAAGCCACCAGTCCGTCGTTTCCGGTTCCAGAGTCTGGTCTTCAGTGAGTGGGTTCTCCTGCAGGCGCTCGCTCAAGGTGTGGCTGACGCGGAGTCGGATTTGGACAGGATGATCCGTTCTCAGACCCACCAGGCTGCGCATTGCGGGGACTGAATTGATGTCGTAGTCCTCTGGCGCAGCGATATCCTCGAACATCGTGCGTGCGGTTCTGAAACGATGCAGGGGCAGCGCAGCAATACTGCCTTGAGGCAACCCCTTGAAGACGCACGAGAGATAGATGTTCGAATCTTGATAGGACAGCCCCAGCGGTTTTAGTTGGAGCAGCTTGGGCTCGTCGGCGCCACGCTTCTGGTAGAGCGCTTCGATTGACATGCCGTCCAAAAGCGCTTGCTGAATGAGGTCCAGCACCTCTTGTTTGACCACGCTGGGCTGCAGGGTAATGAAGCGCGTGTTGCTGGTGATCTTATTGGAAACATCCTGACTGGGCCGGTTGCCTTTGAGCAGGGAAACAGCGTAATCACGAAGCGGGGCCAGTCGTTCGACTTGCGCAGCCATCCCAAAACGCGTGGCGTGATCCATGATCATGGTCAGGTTCATGGCATCGGTGGGAAGCATCGACAATCGGGAAAGGGACTTTTCCGCCCACCACAGCGTCGAGCGTCCGTCTTTTCTGCTGTGTACATGAGGGTATTTTTCCTTCAGATCGCTCAGGTCCCGCTGGATCGTCCTCAGGTCGACATTCAGACCTTGTCGAGCTACGCGCTCGCGAATGGCTGTACTGCCCAACGCGTTTTCCTTGCCGGGAAGAATTCCCAGAATCAGGTCCTGGCGAAATAGCTGATCCACGTTTGCATCCTTGTGCTCAACACGACATGAGATGTCGCAAGACTCACGGAAAATAGCCCTGCGATTAACGATAGGGCTGCAGCATGAGCAAATCGGTCTGTGTGTTCAATCTGCTGGAGCGATTGCTCCCGATGCCTGAGCAAGTTGTGGTTGTCGAGCCGGGTGAAATGCAGCGTCTCTACAGCGGGGTTGGGATTCCATCCTTGCGCACCGCGGAGCTGGCAGGGCAGGCCAGGTTTGCCAATCTGCATGAAGTCAAAGCGGCTAATCCACTGCTGGGATTGGTTGACCTGATCGAGATTCATCAAACATACGCTTGCCTGAGGGCTGCGGCCGTTGATGGCGACCCCAATGCAATGAATGATTTGGGCTGGTTATGGCTCAATGGAACGCGCTTGGCATCTGACCCGATATTGGCCAGGCGGCTGTTCAAGCTAGCTGCTGTCGAGGGCAGCGGCGAAGCGTTTTTCAACCTGGCTGAGCAGGCTTACTACGGCAAGGGGATGGTCACGAATCCTGCTCTTGCCATCGACTACTACGAGCAAGCATTCGAGCATGGTGCTCCAGGTGCTGCGCTGGCGCTGGGAGCAATCTACGAAGAGGGTGACGAAGGTGTCATGGTCGACCATGGCAGGGCCATGCTCTGGTACAAGCGGGCGGTCGAAGAGGGGGATGTGCTGGCAGGTTTTTATCGTGGACGGCTGGCACTGAATGAATCATCGACAGAGCACGACATGGCCTCCGGGGTTTACTGGTTGCAATGGTCCGCAATGCTCGGTGAGCGGTGCGCGAGCGAAGCGCTTGTTGAACTCTACAGTTCTCCGTTCAATTCACCACCTGATCCCGAGCGTCGGCTGTACCGCTTCTGGCGTGATTTTGCTATCGACCAAGGGAGTAGCACAGCGATCGCGATGAGGGATGCGGATGAGGTTTCTAGCTTGCGCCTTGCTGAGGACAATTGACTTATTCCCAGCCTCAGACTTTGATCTGGCGCAGCAACCAGGTTGGTTCAAGATTATTCTCAAGGACGTCACGAATGGAAAAGAGCACCTACCTACAGACTCCCGCCGTAGCGAATTTCGTCAAATGGATGAGTGAGAACCTCGATGGTGATACCTTCGCGCATCAGTACACGAACCGTCGTTCGGGATGTGTCTGGCGCTGCGACAGCCTTTATGACGCTTATGCCCAGTATCACTGGCCGCACCCAGGCAATCAGCGTCTCGGAGAGCCGACTGGCACCACTTTCGAATCCAGCGCAGCCACTCTTCAGGCGCTCAGTCAGGATCTTCGGAGCGCAATGGGATCCCAGGGAAGCGCTCACTCGGTTGTAACTGCTGCCGTCGACGTCATGACATGGGGTGGCGTACGTGCTGGCAATGTACGTTGGCTGCATGCGTACCAAGCCAATCTACCTCAGGTTCTATCCAGCACCAGGCAAGCCTTGGATGCAGGAAGCACTGATCATCCTCTGCTAGTTGCCAAAGATCTCCGGTTCAATGCCGGGATGACCAAGGTCTATTCACTCATCTGCGACCGCTTCGTTATTTATGACAGCCGTGTTGCTGCGGCGTTGGGTTGGGCCGTTGTGAAGTTTTGCCAGGCCGCAGAGCTATCGGAGGTGCCACAAGAGCTTCGTTTCCCGTGGGCTCCTGCAAAGAGCGCAGCTAATGACCCGTCCCCTAAACGGCGTAACCCAGGCCAGTCAGAATTTTTCTTTCCGAGGTTAAAGTCAGGGGCTAACCATGCTGCCTGGAATCTGAAGGCCAGTTGGCTGCTCAGTGACGTGCTGGACCAGGCTGCGGCGCAGAACAGTCGATTCAATCAGATTGAGTGTTTTGATACTCGTCTACGGGCGCTCGAGGCGGCGCTTTTCATGATTGGGTATGACCTGGATGCTACTCAGGCAGACGCATCCGCGGCGATTCCCGAGCAGGTCATGGACCCCGCCCGAGAAGATGAGGCCGATAGTTTTTGGAACGACTGTCAGACGCTAAGCAAGGGGAATCCCTTTCGCTACAAACTGACGGACAGTGGCATTGCTATCGAGGGTGGTCCGACCTTTACGTTGGCGGACATCTCTTCAACCTTGATGCAGCTCTGGACTGACTTTGGCTCGAGTGCGTTCCCCCTTGCAAACAGCGCTACCGATGTTCGTGATGGCACTGCCCCAAAAGGCATGGGGGTAGCCTACTTTCAGGCGACCGGGGCCAATCCGCCCAATACCAGTAAGCTCGCTGCTGTCTTGGAGGAGCTGGGGGCGATTGTTCCTACAGCGGGATATTCTGCTCGATCGCTGAGCTGGACACTCGATTTGCGCCGGCTTGGGCTCGATCAGGGCGCGCGTACGATCGATATCGATTCTTTCTGGGCTGAGGTGCAACGTGCTGAGCAGGAAGGCTGAGTTTTTGCACGTTAGGCATTGCACGGGCTCATCGGCTGCTGGTCAGGTGGCTCTAGCCTCCGCTGCTATTGCCTCGGGGAGTGCTAGTGGGGCCTAACTTGCGGTGCAGGGACTACTACCAGATGCAGTTCGCAGAGTATGCGCGCTACCTGGCATGCGGCGTTGCGCTTGATGAGTGTCTGCATGACTTTCTCGATCAACGACCAAGCGGAAAGTACACCCAGAGGCATCGCGCCTCTGGGCTGGCTGGCGCCGATTTCTGGTGGCAGCCCGCAAATGTAGAGGGAGCTGCTCTGGCCAGTCTGGCGCTTGCACGTGTACTGCATTTTGATGACGTGATCAGTACTGAGCTGTTGGATCACCTGGCAGTTCACCACCCTGATCAGCTGCGCTGGGCCATTCGCTACTCCAAGCTTTTCACGCGCAGAGATTCGCCTCTCTGGGTTCATCTGCAGAGCAGCTGCACTTGCGATGAGTGGCAGACGTTCTTTGGGGTTTGCGAGCGCCTGCTGCTGCAGCTGGAACCCTTTGAAGCCGTGATCAAGAGTGCTGAGCGACAACTGCAGTCTCTGACGCTTTTGGAGCTGCTTTCCTATCTCAGCGTATTGGCCTATACCCGTCTCGGGGATGCTGGTGACGATCCTGCGGGCATGGATTGGGTTGCTTACGAGCGGATCATCCTGCGCAAGCTGAAGACTTGCAGCGAGTCTGACTTTCGGCTTTCTACGGATGTGCTTGGCCGTTCGTTGAGACAACATTTGTCGCCAATGCTGTTTCCGCAGCCTGGGGAGGGCGCTGAGTGCGTTCAGAACCTGGAAGCGCTCGGCGTGATGATCGATGCAACGCGCGAGCTCATTGACTATGAGCGCTCCATCGACTGGTTTTGCTTCGATAGTGAATGCGATTACCAGCTTCAGCCTGGGCAATCAGTCATTTTCAACAAAACAGACGGGGGTACCCTGCGCTGGCAGCGTACTGAGCGAAAAAGCCAGCTGCTATGGTGCTACTGGATGTGCCGCGCGGTCGATGTCTTTGCGGCTTCTGAGCTGGCGGGGCAGGTCATCGGTAGTGCTGAAAACCATGAGGCCAACCAGCTCGCGTACATCAAAGCGATTCGCAGCCAGCTCTACCTGCAGGTAGTTTTTGGGCTCGGCGAAAGTATCAGGCTCAACAATGGGGCAGAGGTCACGCTGCATCACGCCATGCTTGCCAGTGAGCTGACTAATGCCTTTTTCGAGCAGGCCTATCTGCAACCTTATCGGCGATACCTGGCTGACTCCGGTGATCCCATAGCGGCACTGGGGCGTTTGGCTTTTGAGGGGCTGCTGCAGGGAGAGAATCGCTTTCCCATGACCTGGTCGGAGTTGCCGGAGAAAGTGGCGCGGATCCGTGCGTGGACGGTCAGTGATGAGCATCCCATGGGGGATCCTGAGGCCGCCAAAGCCATTCTGCAGTTTTGGACCAGTGATCTTCAGGCGCTGTCCGAGCAGATCAAGCAAGCGCCTAATCAACCGACGCCAAGGCTATACGAGCGGCCGTTCTACAAAATCGGCCGCTTCAGCTTTCAGTTTCCTTGGGTTGCGGGAAGACAGAACAGCCTCACGGCCGCGGTAAACAATTTGCGTCGCGTAGATCCGCGCAGACCTGAGCTTCGCTCCGAAACAGAACGTGTCGAACACGAACTGGCTGCGTCTCTTCGGCAGCGAGGTTTCCGGGTGGTGGTGGGCTACCAGCCGCCTCGCATGGATGAGGGCGATGTAGGAGAGATTGATGTGCTGGCGTGCCTCGAAGGCGTGTTGCTATTGCTCGAGGTCAAGTCAGGTTTTATCCGTTCCAACGGTCACGAAGTCTGGCTCCACCGCACGAATACGTTACGCAAGGCTGCCAGGCAGCTGAAGCGTAAAAGCCCTGCGGTGCTCCCAGCATTGCTGGCGGACTCTGACTTGCGTGACGCGCTGGGGCTGGCGATTTCCGATCCGTCGCCGGCCTTGCACACCTGGGTTGTAGACACCTCGATTGAGCTGGATGGGGAGGTTGTTGATGGCGCTCTGGTTGTATCCCGAGAAGTCCTGGAAGTCGCGCTACGTGATGAGCAGCATTACCTGAGGGCTTTCGATCAGGACGCGGAGGAAGAGGAGGCGATCGCCACACTTTATCCGGACGGATTCAGCGTTCAGGCGTTTATCCGAGTGATCGAGCGAAGCGAGGTTTGGCGGGGCTTACTTTAAGCGGCGTCTACCTGGCGTAGGCCTTGGCAACCGGACTTGTCCTAGGCACTGACGGCAGCATTGGTCTGAGCATGACCTGCTCATCAATCCAGCGCAGCAAAGCTTGCTATGGTTCTAAATAATGACCAAAATTAAGGTCTTATTGGAGGGCTTGGATATGCAGAGTATCTTGGCTGACGTCGCTGTCAGCGTTTCTGAGTTGAAGAAAAATCCGTCGGGCATCCTGGCTGGTGCAGGTGGTATGCCTGTCGCCGTGCTCAACCACAATCGCGTCATGGGATACATGGTGCCGGCAGAGCTCTATGAGCAGATGATGGAGCGCCTAGATGATCTGGAGTTGGTCGAAATAGTGAAGGCTCGCTCGGGCGAGGAGTCTGTCCCGGTGCGTTTGGATGACCTATGAGCTGGAGTTCCTGCCCTCAGCCCTGAAGGAGTGGCAGAAGCTCGGCCATACGGTGCGCGAGCAGATCAAAAAGAAACTGCGCGAGCGCCTGGATAATCCCAAGGTTCAGGCCGACGCCCTCAGGGATATGCCGGGGCACTACAAAATCAAGCTGCGTACATCGGGCTATCGCCTGGTATATCGCGTCGAAGATGAACGCCTGGTGGTCGTGGTGGTTGCCGTTGGCAAGCGCGAGCGCGGGGCCGCTTACCAATCTGCCAAGGGCCGTTAATGACCGGAGGCTAGCGCAGGTTTGGATCTGCCTGAAACCTTTACGGGCGGAAAGTTTACGTGTCGCAGCACGTGAGGATCGAGGTTATGGTCATCTCGTCACTACCGAGGAGGCTTTCCATGATCATTCTGAGCTCACTGAGTGAGTACCTAGTTTTGCTGGGTTCGATGCCACTGATGATTGGGCTGGCACGGCTCGCTTACGGTGGTCGTGCTGTCTGATTGAGCTCAGCCAGATTCAAGTGATGAGGATGATCAGCTGCCGTCTATCTGCGTGATAACGGTCCGTCTAATTTCATGATTAGGATCCGTCCAAATTAATGGTGCGATTCAGTTCTTGTTGAAATCAGGCGCTCTGGAGCTGGGGGGAGTGAGTTCTGACTTCGAGGGCTACTGCGAGCTTGCTTGCCCGCAGATGCACGGCGCCTCCTTGTCATATCGCCTAGCCCCAGAAGTTGTTGCAGATCCGTTGCACTGCCGCGGCCGCTGCGCGGCGATCAAACAGCTCTGCATCGAAGCTGCCGCCTGCCCATTCCAGCGCACTGCGACCTTCGCCGCAGTCAGGTTGCTGGATGATTTGCAGGAAGTGCTGGTAACCCGGCACGCCGCCCACGTCCTCCGGTGGGCAGGCTCGGGCGCCGTCTAGCACTTCGCACCAAGTGCCGCTGAAGTCACAGGGCTCGATGGCCTCCACTGCGATCACATGCTGCCAGCTGTCACCGAAATCGTAGAGATAGTGCAGGCGATCGCTGTTTTTTAGCGCTCGCTTCAGCTTGATCTTACGGTCGTCCAGCGCATCTTCGAATATGTCGGCGAACTCAGCGTCCAGCGGCGTGTAGCGATTAAGTCCGTCGCTGAACTCATGCAGGTGGTTGCTGCTCCAGCCAAACGTGGCTTGGATGAAATGATGCAGCTTGCGCAGCGAACAGTCGCCACTGACGCGAATGCGTCGCCAGATCGGCGGGTTGAAGTGCAATGGCTCCAACTGAATATGCAGGGTGTAGAGCAGAGGATGCGTGGCCATTCAGGCTCCGTCGGTCAGTGGTACAGCCAAGGTTTCAGCTCATCGAGGTTGGCGACTACAATCTGCTGTGCTTCTGGCTTTGCGTGCACTTTGGTTGGGTCTATCTGGTAGCGCTGCAACACATACTGCACCAGCGCACCACGGGTTTCGACAACCAGTTGGCCACCTTGCATACCGTAGTCCGTCTCAATAATGGCTTGCTGCTCGGCGCTAAGGCGTGAGTCAGGTGCGAGTCGCACCTGAACGGGGGTATTCCAGCCTTTATCATCATCACGGCCGTTCTCAGATGGTTCGTCCTCCAGCACAGGGACTCCTCGGAATCGGCTAAGTACAAAATCCTTATAGTCCCGGCTCTTCTCGCAATAGGCTCGGACGTGCCAGCGCATGCCCGTATAAATCAGTGTGTGTGGCGCAATCAATCGTTCCTCTGCCTCGGGATCGCTAAGGGACACATACTTGCAATCCAGTCGAAGTCCTTCGCGGCACGCTCTCAAGATGGGGCGTAAAAGCTCTGGGCGGACAGGCCTGTCTGGAACCTCCAACACTTCCGTGTGGGCATAGGCCAATGCCAAGCCTTCGATATGCGGCGCGCGGTCCTGATTTTGATTGAGCAGGTGCAGATAGGCGCTGGCGCTGTCGTCGATGAACAGCGGCTTGAAGTGCCGGCTCGGTACGTACCCCTTCAAGTGCTTGTCGTATTCCAGGTTTTTCGGCGCGTAATCGCTGATATAGGAGTTGATGTCTTTGGACGCCTGTTGGCGGCTGATTCCGAAGCTCTGAATCAGGTGATTGGTGGTCAGACGACCTTCCCACCAAGCCACCGTCTCGATCAGGCGGTAGCGCAACGCCAAATCCCAGCGTACGGACTCGATTGATTGCTTGCGTTTCATGGCTCCTCCATCTGCTCGAAAACTTTACCTGTACACGTAAACACTCTAGATGAGTCGTCTCAAGTTACATACCTTGAAGTTGTCATTCAAGCAGCCTGTTGGGCTGGCGGATAAGGGAGTGTCGAAGCATGAATATGATTGGGTTGTCGTGGATGGCAATTAGCGGCAGTTTGTTGCTGGTTGTGCTGGCGGGTGTTGCAGTCTACTGGCAGGTATTGCGCCGTCGTGAAGCGGTTACAGCCTTGCAGATCTGTCAGTCGCAACTAGAGCAGCACATGGCTGCATCTCACCAGAAAGACGATGAGCTCCGTGAGCTGAGTGCTGGTCTGCGGGCGGAGAAGGCTCATGTTGAACAGCTTCAGCGGCAGGTCGAGTTCGCTCAGCAAGAAGCTGGGCGCTTGCGTACCGAATATCGCGATCAATCCGCTCAACTGGCCGAGGTGCAGAGCGCTGCCAGCGCCGCTCGTGCTCAATATGGCCAACTGCTTCAGCAGCATGATGAGCTCAAGCAGGCGAGTGCCCGGCTGCAGCAAGTTCACGATGTTCTGCAGGATCGCTTCGCGGCCCTGACCAAGGAGCATGCCACGCTGAGCAGTACGCTCGATCAGAAGCAGCAGCACTTTGCCGAACAGCAGCAGCTGCTAAAGGAAAGCCGCGACCAGCTCAAACTGGAGTTCGAGCAGCTCGCAGGCCAGATTTTCGAAGCCAAAGGCCAGGCGTTCTCGCAGCACAGTCAGCAATCACTGGAGGCACTGCTTAAACCCTTCCGCGAGCAGATCGAGGGTTTCCGTACCAAGGTTGAAGACATTCACCACAAGGATGTACAGCAGCAAGCTGCATTGACCCAGGAGCTGCATCACCTAAAGGAGCTGAATCGACAGATCACCCAGGAGGCTCAGGACCTCACTACAGCGCTGAAAGGGCAGAAGAAGGCGCAGGGCAATTGGGGCGAGCTGATTCTGGAGAATGTCTTGGAGCGCTCCGGCCTGGTCAACGGCAAGGACTTCAAGCGGGAGGTCAGCTTCACCGGCGAGATCAATCGCCAGCGCCCCGATGTGATCGTTTACCTGCCTCAAGGCAAGCACCTGATCATCGATGCCAAGGTCTCGCTCAACGCGTACACCCGTTACATCAATGCCGAGGACGATGCCGAGCGACGCATGGCGCTTGCCGAGCACGTGACGGCCGTTGGGCAACGTATCAAAGAGCTCTCTGATCGCAGCTACTTTGACTTGCCGGGGCTGAATGCGCCTGAGATGGTCTTTATGTTCGTGCCCATCGAGTCGGCTTTCGTCGAGGCGCTGAAGGCGGACGAAACACTGTTCCAGAAGGCCATCGAGCAGAACGTGCTGGTGGCGACGCCAACCACGCTGTTGACCAGCCTGAACATCGTGCGCCAGTTGTGGCGTTTCGAGGATCAGAACAAGCACACAGCCGAGTTAGCCGAGCGTGCCGGCAAGGTATACGACAAGCTGCGCACCTTTCTCAGCAGTATGGATGCCATCGGCCACAGCTTGGACAGAGCGCAGGATGCCTACAAGAAAGCCTGCGATCAGTTGGTCAGTGGCAAGGCTAACCTGGTCAAACAGGTCAGCGACTTCCGTCAGTTGGGCGTAGCGGTCAAAGGCGAGCTGAATGAGGTCTGGGTCGACCGGGCGGATTTGGAACTCAACCTGATCTCTCAGATGCCCGCTGAGCAGCAGGCCTGAACCCTGCCGCAGCACGCAAGTGAATTGCAAGGAGCAAAACAGTATGAAGAAACCAGCAACGGTACAGGCGCTCGAGGACCTGGGGCGCGTCCGGCTATCCAAGCACTTTTTCATGCGGGATTTCCTCTACTCGGAAATCAGCCAGATCGAGGGCATCCCTAATATTCCGGATTATCCGGACCGCGCCATCGAAGCCGGGCGAGGACTGTGCGAACAGTTGTTGGAGCCTCTGCAGGAGCGCTTTGGGCGGATTGTCATTCGCTCGGCTTACCGAGCGCCGGCAGTCAACGCCAAGGGCGCCGAGAACAACAACCAGTACAACTGTGCCGCCAACGAAAAAAACTACGCAGAGCACATTTGGGATTATCCGGACGCCGAAGGACATCTGGGCGCGACTGCCTGCATCATGGTGCCGGCATTGTTGCCCTGGTATGAGGAGCGCAAGGACTGGACGCCGCTGGCCTGGTGGATTCACGACAATCTGCCGTACGCAAGCCAGTTCTGGTTTCCCAGGCTGGCGGCCTTCAACCTAAGGTGGAGTGCAAATCCTGACGTACTTCCTAGTATCAGCACCTACGTTACAAATCCGCATACGGGAAACAAGAAGGCGCTGGTGAAGGATGGATTGGCATTTATGGACCTTGAAGCTAGGAAATCCGTTGTGGAGCCTTGGCTGGCCAGCTTGATTGGGGAAAGACCACTGTAGATTTGACACTTGTTACCGCCAAAAAAATCAGCCGACTATCGATGTGTCGGTGCCATCTGAAAGGAATCAACGATGTCTCAGTTGCTCAAGATTGTTCTTATCGATTCGCTATGCGCAGGGGCCAAAGCTGAGATAGCGATCAGCGGGAACACCAGCGTCAACGGCACAAATGGCATCGGTAAGTCGTCGTTCCTGAAGCTCATACCCGTTTTTTACGGGGCGGCGCCAGGGCAGTTGGTCAAGGCAGGGAGTAACCGGGAAAGCTTTGCTAACTGGTATCTGCCCAATGCCTCCAGCTATATCGTCTTCGAGTACACCAACTCCATGAATGCGCCGCGGTGCGCGATCATGCACCGCAGTGGTGACAGCTACGCCTATCGCCTCGTGGCACACGCCTGGGAGCCAGATCTGCTTTACCGAGACTATGAGTCCGGAGAACTGGTCAGGGCAGGGGAATTGATACGTCATCTGGCAGTGAAAGGTATCGACTGCAGCCCTGAGCTTCAGCCGATTCACTACCGGCACATCATCCAGTTCAACAGCGGCTACTCCAACATGGAGAAGCTGACGGATCCCCAGAAGCGAAAGCTGGTCCTGGCACTCCGTCCGTCGTTTTCGCTGGCTCCGAAGCGGACTGACTTCAACGGCATCGATAATGTGGCACTCGCACTCCTTGCCAGCGCCGGTACGTTCGACACCATGAAGGCCACTATGGCCGAGATCCTCGAGCAGGATAACTCTGATCTCGGCCGCACCCTGGAAACCCTGAACGCTGCTCCGTTCAACAAGGTGCTGGAGAACCGAGCTGGTTATCTCCTCATGGACGAGTTGAGGCCTAAGGTGGTGTCACTGTCCCAACTTCGAATTGACCACCAGGCAATCACGCGCCAGCTCGGTATCCAAAAGGCCCGAGCAAACCACATCGTGACTCGGCTGAGCGAGTTCGAAGCTGCACGAATGGAAGCTCTGAGTGGGCTTACTGATCGAGAGACGCGCATAAACGATGACGCCTACGCTCGGCGCCAGGAGCTGGCGGTAAAACGTGGCCACCTACAGGCAAACTTTACTGAGGCCACGGACTCGGTAAGTAAAATTGAGTCGGCCAAGGAAAAGTACGAACAGGCGGGAATGGCAGACCTTCTGGCGAGAGCGGACAACCTCGACGAGGTGATCGCTCACCGCGATCTGAAGCAGGATCACCTGACCAAGCTCAACACTAAGGGCCTAGACATACGACAGGTCTATGACGCGCGGGCTCAGAAAGCCAGGGACGCTGCGTCAGCGCAGCGAGAGGAGGCTCACTCTCGTCACAATCTTGCGCTGGAGGCTATCCAGAAGCGGCAGGATGAGCTTGAGGACGATTTACGCCGTCGTAAGGAAGAGACCGAAAGGGAGCAGCGCACTGAACTCGAGGAGCATGAACAGCAACGCAATTTGCTAGCCTCCGCCGCTGCTCGCGCCTCAGCCGAGCTTGAGCACCTGAAGAAAACGAAGGTTCTTCCTAGCTCCCAAGACGCCCTTGACGCAGCTCAGCACGCGATAGACGAGCAAGCTGCTCTGCTGGCCGCTTTCCAGGCCGAATTAGCAGTTGTCCGTGGAGAGGAAAAGAGCCTGCAGGATGAGCAATCCAGGCTGGTGTCTGCGTTCCAGGGGCTTGATAAGCAGCGTAGCGAAACAGCGAAGCTGCGCGACGCGCTGAAGGAGCAACTTAACGCTGGTGCAGAGACGATGCTTGGGTACCTGCGAAAGAATCATCCAAGCTGGAAAGACAATATCGCCAGGCTGGTTCCGGTAGAGACGCTCCTGCGAACTGATCTGAACCCTGCAATGCTGGAGTCCCCCCAACAATCTCTCTATGGACTTGAGCTGGCGCTTCAAGGGCTATCAGTTCCAGCGTTCGCCAGCGATGAAGCGCTGGAACAAGAAATTGCGTCGCTGACGCTCCGGCTTGAGGGTATCCAGGCCGAGTTTGAGAGCCTGGATAAGCAGAATCGTGTTCTGGAAGAGCGCTTCCGGAAGCATACCGCTCGGTTGAGCAAGTGCCAGAACGATGAGAGCCAAGCCGGAATTGAACTCGCATCGCGGCGTGAACAGCGCAAGGCGCTGTACGAACGAGCGCAGGATGAGCACAGTGCCTACGTCGAAGTGCAGGGTGCGCGCGCTGCTGAGGCGCAACGGGCCTTGGCCGAGAAAGACGGAAGTATTACGCAGCTGAAGTCGGTTCACGGACGGTACTTGCTGGAGCTGACCACGAATGAAAAGACTGCACGTGAGGACCTTGCTGAAGAGCGTGTGCGACTGACCGAGGGGCACAAGGCTGCATTGCAGCGAATCACCGAAGGGCTGAACGCAGAGCTTCAGACCATCGAGAACGACAAGTCGGTCAAGCTCCGCAGTGAGGGCATTGATGACAGGGAAAATCGCCGGCTCGAGCGAGAGATAAACCAGCTTGACTCACAAATTAAGGAGATCACTGATCAGCGATCGATTATCGAGAGTTACCGCCACTGGGTGGAGAACGTGCTACCGCAGCTCCCGATACGAATCGCCGAGATGTCTGACCTGGAAGGTCAGGTAGCCAGGGTAGACAGGCAGATCACTGACTACAACGAAGAGGTCAAAGCCCGGCTGAGAGAGATTGTCGACCAGCGCAAGGCACTAACGCTGGAAGGGCAGCAGGATGAGGCCCAGGCCAGGTTGCTCAACGGTGTACTCAATCGCCTTACTCAAGTCGACGCTGTTGATCCCGGCACCTTGTCAGACGGATTTGCAGCGCAGGACATCGACGAGGATGTGACCAGGTTGACGCGCCAGCGTGGAGTGCTCCAGAAGTCCGCCTCTGAAGCCTATCGCCAGATCCTGTCCCAGTTCAGGACACGTCAACTCCTGCACACACCGCAGGGCGCCGCTATCGAGCAGATCGCTAGTCAGGCCAGCAATGCAGCAGCAGAACCTGACTTGGCTTGGCTGGAAGCGGCACCGAGCCTGCAGGAATACATCGACGTTTCGCATCCTGACCAGAAGACGAAGCTCATCATGCAGGCGAAGAACCTTTCTGATGAGCTATGTGACCGCCGTACCAAGCTACTGGAGCTGCATCGGAGCATCCAGCAGCTTGGTCGAGATGCGACGCAGAAAGCTCGGGAGGTGCTTGGCGCATTTGCCCAGATCAAACAGTTCGAGTTCAGGGTTACATCTCGCATCCAAGAAATGTCCTTCTGGTCTGATCTATCCATCTACGATCAGCACTATCGCCGCTGGCAGGCCATGGGGGATGGCGTCATGCCTACCGAAAACTTCGTCGAGGCCCTGGAGAATGTGGCCAGGCAGATCAATGAGGGCAAGTTCACCTCTGACCTGGAGCAGTGCTTTGACGTGAGTGTGTCGTGCAATGACCAGGGCCGGACGAAGATTGCTACCAACAACTCAGAGCTGATTGAGCTCAGCAGCACCGGTCTGACCAAGATCATCGTTGCAATGATCTACGTCTCCCTGTTCGAGCTGCTGCGTAAAGACGCTGATTTCCTAATGTCGATCCCCATTGATGAGGCTCTGGAGCTTTCGCCGGAGAACTATGTTGCCTTGGTCAACTACTTCAACCAGCGGGGAATCTCCATGCTGGCATGCTTCCCAGGTGGTGCGCCGGAGTTGCTTCGACAGTTCACCAACCGCTACTTCCTGGAGAGGCAGGCTGATACCGGCACGATCGTCGTCAAGGAGTACGGCCTGGACGTGCACGAGGAGCTGGATGAACTGAATGAGGCTTTGGCTGCAGAGGAGTACCTATCGTGAGCGAGATTCGCGATGTCCTCGAAACCCTGCTCTCTGGTGGCTTCATCTGCCAATATGCCTATCCAGAGCTCCATCGTCAGCTTCGCGCACCTGGTGTTGAGGCAGAGGTCAGGGCGGCGCTGGCGCCTCTTGGCCGGGAGCTGGGCACCATCGGTGAAGAAACTGCCCCGGACACGTACTTTTCGCGGTATGCCGATCTGTCTGACCCCAAGGATAGAGCTGCAGCGGCTATGCAACTTGTGCAGATGCGCGATCAGCTCAAGCCCTGCCTGGAGTTCATCCGCCTCTTCAATCGCTCTGGGCGTACCGATGCGTGCCTAGCGCCCGGCGACACGGTGTCCTTTTCGGATCTGCTCGAGGCCATCGAGAACAATCCCACCTACAGGGATCAGCTGCGAGACCTGAGTGGCCACGAGTTCTTCAGCAAGTCCAAGAGCGCCAAGGACAACAAAGAACGATTGGCGATGGTGTTGCGGCCCCTGGCCGACGCGGGTTATCTGGTGAAGCGCAGTAGTGAGTCCGCGAACTACGTGGCCACTGGCAAGATGGGGTACTTCTACATGATTCTGGCCTGGGTGGCTGAGTTCAGCAGCCTAAGCCTGGATCCGGAGCCGGATCCATCTTCGACTCAGTTGGAGCAAAGAGGCCTCGAACTGTGAAGGCAGAAGACTGGGTAAGGCTAGGCGAGCACCTGAAAGCGAACGCTGATCTGCTGGAAGCCATGGCCTTGGCCGACGAAACAGGCATCACGCCCCCGGAGCGTATGACCAAGGGCCTCTCGTGGCTCATGTCCAAAGGCCTGGTGGAGGAGGACAGCGACCTGTTGCATCTCAGTGGCCTACTGCTCGACGTGGGCGCACAAATTTCTATCCAAGGGTTTGATCGCGTAGCGCCTGACCTCAAGGAGATCCTAATCAGCATTGAGGAGGGGTGCGAGGCCTACCATGGCGCCAAGGCAGCTGGCGATCCGGCCGAGACCGAGCGCCACCTGCGGCGTGTCACCAATACCACCCGCCAGGTGGTGCAGCACCTGAGAAACGAGCAGAACGTCACCAGAGCATTCATTGAGGGAGGATATGGATTCTCCGTCCGGCTCACCGACAGGATCCGCGATATCAAAAATGCGATCGACCGGCTCAAGCGACTGCACGAGAAGTTGGGCCTGTTTACACACACGGGCCTATTGCAGCTGACAAGAAGCGACCGGGCGCTGCGGGGCAAACTTATCGATGGTCTGTTGGGTGCGGTGTCCCGCAACCGCTTCGCTCTCGACGAGATGATTGGTCGGCTTGATCGGCTCAGTCTGACAGTGCGTAAGCGCAACAAGATGCGCCAGGTGGCCCAGGCCGTCGACGCTCACCTGCAGGGCGGCGGTGTAATCGATCTTGAGCCACTTCTTGAACGACTTGATGCTGCAGTTTGGGCTGGTGCTGCTCCACTTTCACTGGGCGGCAATGCGTTCTGCGACGTCGACGCCGGCGAGAACCTTGAGCAGCTGGAGTTGCTGATAGCCTCACTGCCGGCACCGAAGGTCAAAGCGGCGCCAGCGGCAGCCGCCCAGGAGCGTGAATCGAAAATTGTCCCCTCAGGCGCCAATCAGGAAAAGGAGCTGGAAAAACCCTTCGTGCGTGTCCACTTGGAGGCCATGCTTCGGGAGCTGATTGCCACTGGTAAACCTCAATCGGCTACCGCTTACTGGCAAGACTGTGGTGATCCCGACATCCCTGACGGGATATGGCTCTACGCCCTGGATGGCTATGCCCAGTTGCAGGCGGCATTCGCCAAAGCCAACGGTAAGAAACTGAACTACCGCCTTGTGCCGACGATGGCACCACATAGTCGGTTTTCGGCGAACCGACGTGTCCTGGAGTTGACCCTGGATAGGGTGTTGAGGCGATAACGCATGCTGACCAATAAGCGCCACCTGACGGCGATCATGAATGCGGTGCGGCGCCACCAGGACAAAATCACTCTTACGGATACCTGGCGGCAGATCCACCAGCTATACGGCGTAGGTACGAAGCTCGGTACATCGGCGTTGCTGCTGACGGCTGCGGATCACCAAACACTGCTTGCGCTGGTGAGAAAGGACATGTCCCTGGATCCGCTGAAGCACAGCACGGCAGCGCTCGAGGGGGACAGGCTGGCTCTGGCTGCGATCTCCAGAAACGAAAAGGTCAGTGGCCGGACGGTAGGCGAGGGGCTGGTGCTGGTCGCTCATCCATCGGGCAGGGTTCTCCTGCCATCAGGTGACTACCTGCACCCCCGCGGCGGAACGTTGAACGTCCAGGCTATTGACCTGCATGGGCTAGAGAAAGTGCTGTTGGTAGAGAACCTGAGCGTTATGCTCGCGGCCCACCGTTACCAACTGCCGACAGAACTCCAGGGCGTACCTATGTTGTTTCGGGGCGATCGACAGTGGTCGCCGAGGGCAGTTTCTGCTGCGAGGGAAGGGATTTCCGACTTAATAAGCTTTCCAGACTACGACCCGCAGGGCCTGATGAACTCGCTGACTGCTGGCGCTTCGGCGGTGGTGGTGCCAGCTCCGGCGACGATCGCACACATTCTTGAGGCACGCCTCAACAAGCCTGCAGATTTCGATAGGCAGTCTGCCGCGGTGGAGTGGTTAGAAAGGAGAGGGGGCACCATCGTGGCCGATATGCTCCGCCGCCGCTTGGCGATTTCTCAGGAGTCGATGGCAGGCCAGGTTCTGGAACTCATTGCGCTGAGATGAGTGTGATCAGTTATGCCCATTCCTGCGACTAAGCGGCAGAATTCAAGATGTGATAGATACAGCTTCCTAGAGCTCAACTCCCGCAGTTCAATATCCTCCCTAAACTACCTCCGTAAATACTGGCATCCAGCGGTGCATCTCAAAGTCCATTTTTCTGCCCTGAATGGACTTCATGCAGAGTCTCCAGACCCTCCCCGCCGTTCGTGCAATGCCATACTACTCGACCAAGCAGCACGCCGCCTTGGCGTACTGGCTGCTTGCCAGTGTTTACGGATATGCTCCGACCACAGCATTACGTCCAATCCCATGATTGTGGGGTGGCACCAGCCTCAACAGGCTGCAACTGATGCCATCGCCGCCAAGGCGCCTGCCGAGACGAGTGGTTTCTCTTTCCGTGCAGGAGGGCATGCCTATATGGAGATCGCATGAGCTTTTTTTCGGACGAAGAGACAGATTCACTCAAGATCACCCGGATGATCCTGCACGTGGTGGGTACCAAGCACTTTGAGGCCATGCCGGAGCGGGCTTTGGAGGAGGAGGCATTCTTTATCGGTAAAATTGTGGACATGGCTGCTGCGCCGGTCTTCATGTTTAAAGCTGTGTCTACGACCCGGAAAGAAATTGAAGCTATTGCAGCCGGAGACACATCGTTTGTTGATGGTGCACAGAGCCTGGCCGCCAGCTTCAACCGGCAACACGTGGTCGGCAGTGCTGATGGGGTTCTGTTGATGTTCGAACTAGCGGTCAAAGACCCCGATGTGAAGATCTATAGCCTGATCAAATACGACTACAAGCTGGCCTTGGAACAGAACGACGGAGCTCCTGGGAAGAAGCTGCGCCGTATCGTGAATGCCTTGGTGGATGAAAAGAGGGCCATTCAGAAAACTGCACTCGTCCGTGTGGTCGGCGGTGTTGCAGACCAGAACATTTCGGCTACTGATCGGACGAAACAGGGCGTAGACCTCACGGACTACTTCGCTGACTTCCTGGCTGTGAGCAGGGCGGTCTCTGACACGGAGCTGAGCGAGATCACCCGCAAGGTACTCAAAGCGGCGCTCCAGAGTTGCATAGCTCATCTGCCAGGCCAGGATGTGGCCAAAGCGCTGAAGAAAGCCCAGGCCAATCTCGGAACCCGTAGACGGATCGATGAAGAGGCGATTGTTGAGGCAGTGATGCTGGCTGCTGGGCATCCTGAAGATGAGAAAGTAGCCAATCGTCTGGAGCGTGAGACGCGCAGCCGTGTCAGGAAAAGCAAGCTACACGAGCTCAGCTTCAAGCCCGATCGGCGGATCCTTCGGCAGCCATACATGCGCAAGATCGTCACGACCGAAGGCGTCACAATCTTGTTTCCCGACAGGGCAGAGAACCCCAATGTGACGGTGGTAGATCTGAAGGGGGATAAGAAGCAAATCATCGTAGATACAGATAGGGTCACGGAGGACAGCGTTGTCACACCAAAGACTGGCCTGCCTTCTTAACGACTTGTCACGGAAGCGTCAGGCGCTGATTACTGAGGGAAAGACAACCCTCATCGTATCTGACCTACAAGCGGAAGCCGCCCGGGCAATTGCTCAGGCAGCCTCCGCTGCTACCTGGTCGTTCACGATCTTTGATAGCGCGGGTATCGAAACTGAAGTCGAAGACGGTGACGAAGACTTCGGGCCGTTTCGTGCTGAGCTGGAGAAGCCTCTTTTGGGGGCGCATGTTCAGGCTGAGGTCTTGTATGTGGCGACAGAGGAGGGTTTCAAGGGCTTTCTCGACAAGGGACATCCTGCGCAGCTTTGGCATGTGCTCGGCCTGACCAAGCCCTTCAACACTCGTGCAAGGTCGTTTAGCGATTGGGGTGAAGGAGAGGCTTTCGTCGAGTCTCCGCGGACTAAATCACCCCGGCTTCTGGTGAAGGAGTCGGCTAATGTCCGGACTGTGCCAGAGGATGTGCGCCATTGGTTGCTCGCAGAAGGGCATGGCCTGGATGGTGATGATTCTTTGCACATGGTTTGGGCAATGTATGCCATCGATGCTTTGAGTCGGTGTTTTGCGAACGAGATCGACACTACCGGGAGCAATCTCAGTTTCAAAGGGCCGCCCAAGCTGAATCTGACGATCAAAGAAGCGGTTGAAGGCGACACACAGATGGCTCTGAAAGACTTCGAGGTCGTCCAGGACGCCGCAGTTTGGGTGTTCGAGAATGCACGGGAAGCCGAGGTTAAGCATATTTTGCTTTCTGCTGAGATTGCCCGGTCTGGTAGGGCAGATGGAGAGGTACAGCAGTACTTCAAGGAGAATCTTTCTGCTGCGTTGGATTGCGCGAAAATTGCTTATCAGATGTCGGTTTCAGAGATCACCAAGGACACCCTCAAATCCTTGGGAGACCTTCGCAAGGCTGTTACCGAGGAAACCTCGAAGGCGACGGAGGCTACCCGCCAGGCGATCACGGCGATCTCTACGGCGCTGACTGTGGGCATGGGCTTGATCGTCGCGCGGCTAACATTGCAGATTAACCCATACCTCATTTCGCTCGTAATGGCAGTTGCATTTGGGTATACGACGCTCAATGTGATGTCGGGTCGGAAGTTCATAAACATTCAGCGAAAGCTGCGCCATGACTGGCAACCGAAGTTATATCGCTTCCTCTCCGAGGCTGAATTCAAAAAAATGGTGGGTGACCCCATTGAACAAGCTGAGGGATTCTTCTACAGGGTCAGTTGCCAAGGCTTGACAATGCTCGGTGCCGCGGCGTTGGGGATTGCAATTTTCGCATTCGTTTATACCGCTCCGACTGCGGTTACATCGCTAGCTCCCTCTTCGCCCTCTGCCCCAGCCCCGGCATACCAACAGCCATCTTCCAGTGATCCGGCGCCCCAGTCGAAGTCGATACCCCAACAGAGGACTCCGGCGAAGCCGTCGTAAAAAGCTGAAGCCCCTTTTGTACATTGTGGCCAAGATATCCTTGCTTGCGCATAGGGGCGAAGTTTCACCATTGGGCCGTTTGATTGCGGTGAGCTGTTTTACTCTGTCGCGGATCCAATCTGCTGCATAATGGACTTCGGTACCCTCAACCCTTTGACAACATCTGCTTCATCTGGTTGGCGCGCTTGTTGGTGAACAGTTAGGCACAGTGCGGCTGCGCCGCACCGAACACTTGAACCACCCAGGTCAACGCAGTGTCAGTGCCGGCGCGCATGTCCAGCGGCTCGGTGGCGAGCCAGATGCGCTCGATGCGGATCACTTCAGCAGCTCGCGCAGGAAGCGGGCGCAGCCTCAGGGTCGTTGCCCGGCCACTGCACCGACAGTTTGCCGGCCCGATGGGAAATGGCGATCTGGATGGCCATGTCGGCCGCACTCGGGGTGGCCGGCAGACTCGGGGCGAGAGGATACTCATCGACGACCTGGGCCTTGAAGGATTTGGGATAGGAGCGTCGTTGGCCTGGCACAGGAGATCCTCCACAAGAGGCTTGAAATGGTGTCCACCAAAAACAGGTGGACGCCATGCCACTAGCTGGAGGAATCGGAGAGGTGTTGGCCAGACGCTGACCACGCAACGACAATTCCTTTATTCGAAAGCTGAAGAAACTCACCACCTCTACCGGGTTGAACCGAACGCGTCATCAATCCGGACGGGTTCCCCGGAGGTCTGCCCCGTTTTTTTGATCGGAGGCATCCCTAGGAGCTGTCAACCTGCCTAAATACTTGACCTGTATGAAAGCCCATTATTGGTGCGTCCAGTTGGGCGACATATCCTGCAGCTATGCCCACTGGATGGGCTGGATGGAGCCACTGGCAGGGATGCCTAACTCAAACAGGATGGGTTATCACAGCGCAGAGGAAAAGGGCAATGGAGTACACCACACATGCTATACAGCGATGCAGTCAGCGCGGTATCCGGCAGCAGCAGGTCCAGTGGCTTCTCGATTTTGGATGCCATACCTGGAATCGTGGGGCGCAGGTGTACTTCTTCGACCGAGCGCGCTTTAAGCGGCTGTTGCTCAAGCTCTCCTCGGCTGAGCGGCAGTTGGCCGAGAAAGCCCAGAACGCTTATGTAGTTGTAGTAGATGGCGCGGTGGTTACCGTTGGGCACAGAAACCCTGACTTCTGCGTCAGCAAGCCTGGTGCTCACCACCACAGACGTCGGCCGCAGCACCAAGCAGCTTAAACCGTGGAAGATGACAATTCCTGGCTGATTAGGCAGGATGCTGGTAGTGGCTAATTGATGTTGTTTGTTTCATGCCTGCCAATCAGGCGCGGTAAGAAAAATCAGAGTTATTAGCGCTTGTCGCAGAGGTTGCGAGCACACGTGCTGCGGAGAAAGGGAATATGAATGAGCTTAAGCCGGGCACAAAGGTGCGGCTGAGGGATAATCCGGCGCGAATGGGCATTATCGGGGTTGGAACTGAAGGAAGTGGGCGGCGTCTTCGCCTTCAAGTTTTCCTTCTGGATGGCACGGAGGATCATTTCCCGCCAAGTGCTCTGGATCCTATCCTACATGAGAGTAACAGTCCCACTGCCTGCTTCAACGCAGGCCGTTATTCCCTAGCAAAAAATCTGCGTACAGCCATTACTCACCATCGATTGAGTGGCAAGCTGGCGAACCTCATTTACAGCTTGAAGACCACCAATACGGACTTCTACCCGCATCAGTTTAAGCCTGTACTGCAGTTCTTGGACTCACCCAGCAACGGCATTCTCATTGCCGACGAGGTTGGTCTGGGAAAAACAATTGAGGCGGGGTTGATCTGGACAGAGCTAAGAGCTCGATTCGATGCGCGGCGGCTACTGGTTATCTGTCCTGCGGTGCTGCGCAACAAGTGGCGTGAAGAGTTATTAAACCGGTTTGGCATCAAGGCCGAATTGGTCAATGCCGAAGAGCTGCGTGAGCGTCTCGAAAGCATTAGAGGCAGGCCTAGGCAGGAGTTTGCATTGATCGCCAGCATGCAAGGGCTGCGTCCACCAAGCGATTACGACGCCTTAAACAATAAGCAGGGTGCGGCCAAGCTGGCTCGCTTCCTGGAGGATACCGACCCAGCTGGTGATCCGTTGCTGCATCTGCTAGTGATAGATGAGGCTCACTACCTGCGCAACACGGGTACAAAGACCAATCTTCTGGGTCACCTGCTCAGGCCTCTTGTTGAAAATCTTGTTCTGCTTTCCGCTACACCTATCCAGCTAGCAGACACTGATTTGTTCAATTTGTTGAAGTTGCTTGATGAGTCGGCCTTTCCGCACGAGTACCTGTTTGACCTGAGCATGGCCGTCACGCGTCCTATCGTGCAATTGCGTGATGCGGTATTGGCCGGTCGGGTTAATCGTGATGAGTTCTGTGCGGCCATACGTCAAGCGATGGACAACCAGTTCTTGGATGAAAGTGCGCAGCTTGCGTCCATGCTCAATCAGCCACCCTCAGACGAAGAGCTCAAAGCACCTAATAGCCGCTCCGAGGTTGCTGATCGACTCGATCGGGTACACCCGCTGAGCAAAGTTGTTACGCGAACGCTTAAACGCGAAGTGCAAGAAAATCGGGTCATTCGCGTTCCCTTGGATTTCCGCGCTCCTCTCAACGAGGTGGAGCAAGCTTTCTACGATCAGGTGACTCAACGAGTGCGTGAGTACTGTCAAGAGAACGGCCTCTTGACGGGCTTCATCCTGACAACACCCCAGCGCCAGATGGCCAGCTGCATGCCCGCCGCTTGTCGTGCTTGGCAGGAAAAGCTAAGTCGTGGGCGTATGGCTGGGCTCGACGAAGCGATGTACGAACTGTCAGAGGACGAGAGTGATGATGAGATCGACGAGCCCCCGGTCCTCGGCAGCCTGATCGAGCAGCTAGTTGAGATATCTCAATCAGTTGGCGACTACGAGCAACTGAAGCTGCATGACAGCAAGTATCGGTTGCTACGGGATCATCTGCGCAAATATCGTGCGCAATTTCCCGGGAAGAAAGCCGTGCTCTTCTCGTTCTTCCGGCAAACTCTTGCCTACCTGCGTGAACGGCTGAACGAGGACGGCATCTCTTGCGTCGTACTTCAAGGAGGGGATGATAAAGACGAAATACTGCGAGCTTTCAAAGCCGACTCAGGGCCCCAGGTTCTGTTGTCGTCCGAGGTCGGTTCGGAGGGAGTAGACCTGCAGTTCTCGTCTCTGTTGGTGAACTACGACCTGCCTTGGAATCCTATGAAGATCGAACAACGGATTGGTCGGGTTGATCGGTTGGGTCAGCAGTCTGAGAAGATCCTGATCTGGAACCTGATGTATGCCAACACCATTGATGAGCGCATCTATGATCGTCTGCTGATGCGTCTGGACATCTTCCGTCAGGCGCTCGGTAGCATGGAGTCCATCATTGGGCGCGTCATCAAAAAGATGACCAAGGAGCTTTTCAGTCATCAGCTCAGTCCTGAGGAAGAAACGCAACGTATCGAACAGAATCTGCAGGCCCTTGCCGAAACCAAGCTTCGGCAGGAGCGGCTGGAGGCCGCGGCTCCAAATTTGGTTGCTCATGGCGACTTCATCATGAACAAGGTGCGTGCGGCTGAGCAGCTGGGGCGTTACGTGCGTTCCGATGATTTACATGCCTATGTGACGGATTTCATTCTGGACAGCTACCCGGGTACTCGCTTCATCCCTGTAGATGATGAACTGGAGCTGTACAACGTCGAATTGTCGATGGATCTGCGGGTGCAACTCAGTCAGTTTATTCAGGATAAGGGACTGCAAGGGCAGACGCAGTTGCTTGATGCCAGGGCGCTTCCGGTACTGTTCGAGAACTGCCATCGTGCACCTTCTTCGCGTTTTGAACGTGTGGCTCAAGATCATCCATTGGTGCGCTTCGTTACCAGTCAGCTCGGTAGCCAGGATCAAGCCAACCAGCGTTATCCCATCAGCGCTGTCCAGCTGTCGTGCTTGGCATCGGAAGGTATTGAACCTGGTATTTACGCCTTCGTCGTTTCGCGTTGGAGCTTTAGTGGCGCACAGACGAATGAGCGACTGGTCTATGCCGCCAAGGCGCTTGATAGCGAGAATGGACTGGAAGCAGAGCGCGCCGAGCAGCTAGTGAATCTCGCCGCGTTAGTAGGGGAGGACTGGCCGGCAGCAAAAAATCTACTGGTGCCAAATTCGGTAGTAGATGCCTACGAAGAGTGCCGCAGCCAGATTGCTGACCAGTTTAGCGATGTCAGGCAGGCAATGCGGGATGAGAACAACGACCGCGTCAATCTATTGATCAAGCTGATTCGCGACCGCTGTGATTTGGAGGTCAAGCGTATCAATGAGCGTATGGTTGCTCTTCGGCAGTCTGGCAAAGAGCGCATGATCCCGGCTGAAAAGGGTAAGCGTGATGCCGCATTGAAGCGGCGAGAACAGCGCGAGGCGGAGTTGCGCCTCAAACAAAAGCTTGAGGCTGAGAACCACTTCGTTACAGCTGGAGTCATCAAGATCGGTTGATAGGGAGGTCACATGAAGCTCGCAGGAATACTCAAGGAAGCTTTTGAGAAAGCCGGTGTGCCTTTACCGGAGACCCCTAAGAAAAAGGCTGTTCCGGTGCTGGATCAGCGAAAGAAGAAAGTTACTCGACCAGATGCCAATCAGGAACGAAAGGCGCGACCCAGGAATAAAAGAAAGGAAGTCAAAGACAAACAGGCTGCAAAGCCGACTTCAGCGCTAAGCGGAAAGAAGGTTACGGTGACGGCCAATGGAACCTGCATCACGCGTTGGTCAAGCCCGGAGCCGGTAGCCAAGGGAGCTACCAGCAAGGCTGTGGCTCAATCATGCGGGTCTGAGGGGGGTAAGGGGGGCTCTACTGAGAGTCTGCGCAGTGATCCAGACTACTTGATTACCGCCACTGCTGGGGCCTGCGTTACTTGGCATACGCTCCAACATGGTCAATCCGCCCCTCTCATGGAGTGGCCGCTGGAAGGGTATGAGACTCAGTTGAAAAAAAGCACAGACGAAAAGTTTTTGTGCCTGGGGCTGGACTTTGGCAGCTCGACGCTCAAGGCCGTCATCAGTGACGGGGAGAGGCAGATTACATACGCAGTTCCGTTCAGAGATATCCAGGGCATTGAGGGCTACCTGCTGCCGTGTAGGGTTTATCTGGGCGAAAACGGATACAGCCTGGAGGAGCAGGGCCAGGCCTATCAGGATCTTAAGCTTGCTTTGTTAGCTAACGCCGAGTCGTTGCAAGCTCAAATGCCTGTCGTTGGGTTTCTTGCTCTGGCGCTGAGGATGATCAGAGGCTGGTTGCTGAGCACTCACGGAGAAACCTACTCAGGAGCCATCGTCTGGGATCTTGCTATTGGGCTACCAGTTGCAAGTCGCCGTGACGAAAAAACTGTAAGACTTTACCAACTGGTAAGCACTGCGGCCTGGATCGCCTCGACCGAGAGGCAGTTGACGCCAGAGACGATAGGCCTAGCACTAAAACGAGCAGAAGCCTTGTGCGGTGGTGCCGAGGCTGAGTGTGACAGCGAAGACATTGAAGTAAGGGTGGAGCCAGAAATTGCTGCGCAAATTTATGGCTTCGTCAGTTCAGGTGCCTACGACCCTCACGCCAGCAATATCTATCTAATGGTTGATGTAGGTGCGGGAACACTGGATGCCTCTGTGTTTCGTGTCGAGCGCAAGAGGGGGCAGCGCAAAGACAGCTTGGTCATTTTTAGAACCACGGTTGAGCCCTATGGAGTGATGAATTTTCACAAGAAGCGTATGGATTGGCTGCAGTCGGCGCTGGCGCAAAAGCTTCCGGATAGGCCGGACCTGCGACAGGCCGTGCATGCCATCAGTCACTTGACTGATGCCGAGGAGGCCCTTCCCGATAGGGTAGATGGGTACTTCAGTGGGGTTGATGTCCAGTTCAAAGGTCGAAGTCTCGATCAATTTTTTTATGCGCTGGTGAGTCGCCAGGTTGTCCAGGACACCTACGTTCACGTGGCGAATGAGAGGCTACTCGACAGGCAACAGATGGCTGGTATGCCCATGTTTCTCTGTGGTGGCGGTAGTCGTTCGGGCTTTTACGCCAAGCTGAAGAGCGACCTACATTCTGCGCGAGGATTCAGTTGGTTTGGCGTTACTCCGAAACCGTTACAGAAACCGCGAGGATTAGTGGCCCCTGGATTACACAGAGCTGATTATGACCGCCTTTCCGTTGCCTTTGGTCTGAGCCAGTTGAAGCTCGATAAGTTGGTTATGGAGGTTCCTGTTTTGGCTGAGAAAGCTACGAGGGTGGATTTCAGTGAGCGCTATATCGAGAAGTAAATGGAATGATGCAGAGGGGAGATTGAATTGCCCTGGCCAGGCGAGCCGCTGAAAGTCTTTGTTGGCAAAGGAAAAGTTAACGATGGCATGCTTTACCGAGGGGGAGCGTCTAGCTAAGGTGATGGCCTCTGTAAGAGGCCACCAAAGGGCTATCAGGGATGAGCAATGATCAGGTCTCGCCTTCCTCCCCATCCCCGCGAAATTTGGCTTGTCGGCTAGGCATGATCTGGCGGCAGCCCTAGGCATAGTTGCCGCATAACGAAATTCAGACAAGGTACGCCATGCAATTGACCCAAGCCCCGGCGCCTGGCGCCCGTGCGCTGATCCGCGATGAAGAGTGGATCATCCAGAACTCCGATCAGTGTAGCCTCGGGGGCTGGCAGCTCTCCTGTATCGGTGTGTCGGAAACTGTACGCAATCGCCATGCGTTGTTCCTCACCGAGCTGGAAGACATCACCCTGATCGACCCGGCCAAGACCGAGCTGATCTACGACGAGTCGCCCACCTTTACTGCCTCGCGCCTGTTTATCGAGGCGCGCCTGCGGCAGTCGGCGCTGCAGAATGATGCCGTGGTGATCGGTCAGCACGCCGTGATGGATGCGCTGCCGTTTCAGCTCCAACCGGCGCAACGGGTTCTCGAACAACTGCGCCCGCGTCTGTTGATTGCCGATACCGTGGGTCTGGGTAAAACCCTTGAGGCCGGAATCCTCACGACCGAGCTAATGCGTCGCGGCAAGGCCCGGCGCATTCTGGTGGTCACCACCAAAAGCATGATGCGCCAGTTCCAGCAGGAGTTCTGGAACCGCTTTACCATCCCGCTTACCCGGCTGGACTCGGCCGGTATCCAGCGCATTCGTCGCGATATTCCGGCCAACCACAACCCGTTCAACTACTACGACCGCACCATCATCTCGGTCGATACGCTCAAGCGCGACAGCGAGTACCGCCACTACCTGGAAAAGGCCTGGTGGGATCTGATCATCATCGACGAAGCCCACAACGTCTCCTACAAGGGCAACCGCACCCAGAGCAACCGCCTGGCCGAACTGCTCTCACTGCGCTCTGATGCTCTTATCCTCCTTACCGCTACTCCGCACAACGGTAAGAAGGACAGCTTTGCCAGCCTGATGCGCATGCTTGACCCTACGGTGCTGCCATCCGGCGCGGACTACACCCGCGACGATGTCGAGCACCTGTTCATCCGCCGCTTCAAAAAAGACGTGCGCGAGCAGATGAAACAGGACTTCCCCGAGCGCGAGGTCTTCCGTCTTGCCGCCGATGCCAGCCCCGCGGAAAACCTGGCTTTCGATGCTCTGGCCGAGCTGAAGCTGAACAGTGAAGGCTCAGGTGCCCGTGACGGCGCCATGCTGTTCCGTACCGTGCTGGAAAAGGCCCTGTTTTCCTCACCGGCAGCCTGCCTGCAGACCCTCAGGGAACGCATCCGCAAGCTGGAGAACAAAGACCCGCAGCATCCGGACCTCGATGGCCTGCGTGACCTGCAAGGCCTGGTGCAAGCCATCGGCCCGCAGCAGTTCAGCAAGTTCCAGCATCTGATCGAGCAATTGCGCAATGGCCAGCACTGGCGCTGGGACAGCCGCGACCCTAGTGACCGCCTGGTGATTTTCACCGAGCGGGTCGAGACCCTTAAATTCCTCCAGCAGGAACTGCCCAAGGCGCTGGGGCTGAAGGACGAAGCAGTTGCCATCCTCCACGGCCAGTTGCCGGATCAGGAGATCCAGCAAACCGTTGAGGACTTCGGCAAGACCCACTCACCACTGCGTTTGCTGATCGCCTCGGACGTTGCCTCCGAAGGTCTCAACCTGCACTACCAGGCGCACCGCCTGATCCACTTCGATATTTCCTGGTCGCTCATGGTGTTCCAGCAGCGCAATGGCCGGGTCGACCGCTACGGCCAGACCCGCGCACCGAAGATCGCCTACCTGCTCACCGAACCGCGCCACGAGCGCATTCGCGGTGACCTGCGTTACCTGGAAATCCTCATCGATAAGGACGAGCAGGCCGCCAAGAACATCGGCGACCCTTCGGCCTTTATGGGCTTGTACGACGAGGAACTGGAAGAGCTTGAGGTGGCCAAGGCGATCGAGGGCAACGCCACCTTGGAAGCCTTCGAGGCGCTGCTGGCGGGTGATGATGTTGATCCGTTCGAGGCGCTCTGGGCCAGTGCCGGCGCAGCGGAAACCCCCGCCGTCTATACCGCACAACCACAAAGCGCGCAGACGCAGGAACTCACCAGCCTGTTCGGCAACAGCTACCAGTACCTGCGCGATGCGCTGCGCTTGTTGGCCGAGCAATCGCCGCGTGACTATCCGCCGGTCAAATACGACGACGCCAACAAGACGCTGAGCCTCCAGCCCAGTCGTGACCTAGCGCAGCTGCTCAAGCGCGATCTGGCCAGCGAGATGTGGCCGGAGGACAACACCTTCGCCCTGAGTGCCGACAAAACTGTGGTCGAGTCCGCCATCCGCCAGGCCCGTGATACTAACGCCTGGCCGCAGTTGCACTACCTCTGGGCGCTGCACCCCATTGCCCAGTGGCTCGACTACAAGCTGATGGCGCTGTTCGGTCGTCAGCGCGCCCCGTTGCTGCGCGTGGCGCGGGGTCTGCATTCCGGTGAGGCCATCGTACTGGTGCTGGCGCAGGTGCCCAACCGGCGTGGCCAGGCGGTGCTCGCCGAGTGGATGGGCGTGCAGCTCAATGCCGCCGGGCAGGTACAGGGCGTGCTTAGTCTGGAGGATGTCCTGCAGCGCACCGGTCTCGCCGGCAACCTCGGCAGCGGTGCGAATATTCGCGCCAACGATGGCAACGCCCCGGATGCTCGCGCCCTGCAAGCGGCACTGCCGGGTGTGATTCAGGCCGCCCAGCAGCACATCAGGCCGATCAAGCAGGCCTTCGATGCCGACTGCCGGGCACGTCTGGACAGCGAGCTGAGCAAGCTGAAAACCCTGCAGGACAAACACACTGCCCAGCTGGAGCTGGATTTCGCCAAGGGCATCGAGCAGGTCAACGCGGCCAAGCGCAAGCAGAAGGAAAGCGACACCGCCGAGCTGTTCAACAACTACCAGCAATGGATACGCGACACCCTGCAACTGGACGACCGCGCCCAGTTCACCGTGGTCGCGGCCCTGATGGCGTAAGGAAGGAAACCCCATGAGTTTTGCCATTGCCGGCCTGACCAACGCCAACGAGTTCTACAGCCAGCACTACCTGGACGAGATCCTCGAAAAAGACCTCAAGCCCTTGTTCGACCAGTGGAAGGAGCAGGGCGCTGATAGCCCAATCGCCCGCTTGCGCACGGCCTCCGGTGCCAACGGCTACTTCCGCGCCCGCCAGCGCTTCCTCACCGAGCGCAAGGCCAGCGAGCGTGCCAGCCTGTTTATCGATCTGGTGCAGCCACTGCTGCAGGCCATCGGCTACCAGCTGGCGCCGGAAAACCTCGCCTTGGCCGATGGCGAGCTGCCGGTGCTGGCCACCTACCGTGATGCCAAGCACCAGCCGCTGCTGGTGATCGCCGCCGCCATTGCCGGAGTGGATGACGAGGAACTGGGGCCGCTGCAGCTCAAGCCGCAGGCGACCGACAGCAACGGCAAAAGTCGCCAGACCGACAGCGATTGGGAAGAAGCCCTCAGCCGCCGTCTGTTCGCCGACGATCACCCGCCGCGCTGGGTGCTGCTGGTGCACCACGAGGAATGGTTGCTGATCGAGCGCAGCAAGTGGGGGCGCAAGGCGCTGCTCAGCTTCAAGCTGCCCGACCTGTTCGGCCCGCGTGACGATAAGCTACTGCGTGCTCTGGCGGCACTGGCCGGCAGCCAGTCGGTGCTGCCCGCCGAAGGCGGCGTGGCCTTGCTCGACAGCCTGGACGACAACTCCCACAAGCATGCCTTCGAGGTCTCCACTGACCTCAAGTACGCGCTGCGCGAGTGCATTGAGCTGATCGCCAACGAGGCCATCTGGTACAAGCGCACCGTGGCCAAGGAAAAGGTCTACGAGCGCAACGACACCGACCTGGCCGAGCAGCTCAGCCGCGAAAGCCTGCGCTACATGTACCGCCTGCTGTTCCTCTTCTACATTGAGGCGCGCCCCGAGCTGGGTTATGCCCCCATCGACGCCGAGGCCTACCTCAAGGGCTACAGCGTCGAGCACCTGCGCGAGCTGGAGCAGACTCCGCTGAGCACCAGCGAGGCGCAGGAGGGCTATTACTTTCATGAAAGCCTCAAGCAGCTGTTCGGTCTGATCTGGCAGGGCTTCCCGCGTCGCGCGGACAACAGCGGGCAGATGGACTTCACCGCAGGGCACGACCTGCTGCTCGACACCGGCTTTACCATCGCCCCGCTGCAGGGCCATCTCTTCGACCCGGCGCGCACGCCGCTGCTGGGCAGCGTCAAACTGCGCAACCGCGTACTGCAACAGGTGATCGAGCTGATGTCGCTGTCCCGCGGTGGTGGCAAGCGTCGCCGGGGCCGTATCAGTTACGGCACGCTGGGCATCAACCAGCTCGGTGCGGTGTATGAATCCCTGCTGTCCTTCCGTGGCTTCTTTGCCGAGGAAGACCTCTACGAAGTCCGCCCCGACCCCAAAGGCAAAAAAGCCAGCACGGGCGAGGAGGGGGACGACGCCGACAGCGATGACGACCTCGACAGCAGCGACGAGCCAGAAAGCTCCGACGCGGACAAGAAGAAGGATGCCGAACTCGACCCGCTGGAAGCCGCCTATTTCGTCCCGGTCAGCGCCATCGGTCAGTACACCGACGCTGAGCGCTTGTTCGGTGGCAACCCGCGCAAATACGCCAGAGGTACCTTTATCTACCGCCTGGCCGGTCGTGCCCGGGAAAAGTCCGCCTCCTACTACACCCCGGAAGTGCTCACCCAGTGCCTGGTGGAGCATGCGCTAAAGGAAATCCTCCCTGGCAAAACGGCGGATGAGATTCTTCAGCTCACCATCTGTGAGCCGGCCATGGGCAGTGCGGCGTTCTTGAACGAGGCCGTCAACCAGCTGGCCGAAGCCTACCTGCAGGCCAAGCAGAAAGAGCTGGGTCAAAGTATCCCGCACGAGCAGTACACCGAAGAAAAGCAGCGGGTGAAGATGTACATCGCCGACAGCAATGTCTTCGGTGTGGACCTCAACCCCATTGCCGTGGAGCTGGCCGAGGTCTCGCTCTGGCTTAACGCCATCTTCAAGGGCAGTCATGTGCCCTGGTTTGGCCTGCAGCTGTACAACGGCAACTCGCTGGTCGGTGCGCGCCGCGAGGTGTTCAGCACCGCCCAGCTCACCCCCGGTAAAGGCGAGAACGGTTTGCCCGAGCGCGACTGGCGAGCTGCTGCGCCCAAGGCATTGCCGCTGACGCAGGCGCCGCAGGCCACCGAGATTTATCACTTCCTGCTGCCCGCTGAAGGCATGGGCATGGTCAGTGACAAAGTGGTCAAAGCGCTGGAGCCAGCCGCCTTCGAGCAGTTCAAGCAATGGCGCAAGGCCTTTACCGCCCCGCTGAGCAAGGATGAAGTACGTCGCGTACAGGCCCTCAGCCTCGCGGCGGAAAAACTCTGGCAGCAACACGCCGAGGAACTGGCGCGGGTACGCAAGGCCACCTGCGACGAGTTGCATGTCTGGCCCGACCCAGCGGCTAACCACGCGCCCACCAGCACCGCGCAGAAGGACGCCATCTACCAGCGCGAGATGCTCAGCGAGGCGCAGAAAAACGCCAGCCCCTACCGTCGCCTCAAGCTGGTGATGGATGCCTGGTGCGCCCTGTGGTTCTGGCCGCTGGACAAGGCCAGCGAATTGCCCAGCCGCGAACACTGGTGGTTTGTGCTGGAAACCGTGCTGCTCGGCAATGCCAGCCTGAGCAGTGCCCCAGCCGATGACCTGTTTCCGGAAACTCAGCCGCAACAGGGGCTGGACTTCACTCCCGAGCGCGACCGCTACGGTCATGTCGATATCGCCGCGCTGGTCGAAGCCCTGCCGCAACTGCAGGTGGCCCAGCAGGTCGCCGGCCAGCAGCACTTTATGCACTGGGCGCTGGAGTTTGCCGATGTGTTCAAGGCCCGCGGCGGCTTCGATGTGATCCTAGGTAACCCGCCGTGGATCAAGGTGGAGTGGAACGAGCAGTCGCTGCTGTCGGACTTCGACCCGCGCTTTGCCATTCGAAAACTCAGCGCAAAACAGACGGCGGATCAACGTGAGGCGGTATTTGCGGCGTTGCCGCAGGCCAAGGCTGACTATCTGGTCGAGTGTGTGGCGACTGAGGGCATGGGGGAGTTTCTCAATGCCATTCAGAACTATCCGTTGCTCAAGGGCCAGCAAAGCAATCTGTACAAATGCTTCCTGCCTCTAGTGTGGCAAGTAGGTAGTGGTGTGCAGGCGCTACTTCACCCAGAAGGGGTATATGACGATCCCAAGGGTGGCCCACTGCGTGAGATGCTCTATACGCGTTTGCGGGCGCACTACCAATTTGTGAATGTCCAGCACCTTTTTTCGGAGGTGCTGCACTGGGTTACGTTCAGCATCAATGTATATGCTGGCACGCAAGCGAAGCCTAACTTCATTACGATGGCGAACGTATTTTTGCCGAGTACAGTGAGCGCAAGTCTAGAACACCCTGGCGGTGGCATGACACCAGGTATCAAGCATGAGCTAGGTGGCTGGAATTTTTCAGGTCACAGATCAAGGGTTATTGAAGTAAATAGCGATCAGCTAAGAACCTTTGCGCAGCTCTACGACGCTCCCGGTACACCTGCAGTACAAGCGCGCCTGCCTGCTGTACATAGTCGTGAGCTGGTTTCCGTGCTGGAGAAGCTTGCTCGCGTTCCGCACCGTCTCGGTGACTTACAGGGTAAATACTTTACCTCGGAAATGTGGCATGAAACCGGAGCTCAGAAGGACGGCACTATTCACCGTCGCAGCATCAGCGAGCAGGGTTTTGTTGGCGATCCGGCTGAGTTCATCTTGTCCGGCCCGCATTTCTATGTCGGCAATCCGCTCAGCAAATCCCCAAGGTTGGTTTGTTCTACACCACTAGCCTATGACAACCTCGACCTTGAACTCTTATCCGGCGACTACCTGCCACGAAGCAACTATCTACCCGTCTGTGATGCTGTCGAGTATGCGCACCGCGTACCGCGTGTGAGTTGGGTGGAGGAGGAGAGGACTGAACCTCGACCGATTACCGCGTATTACCGTTTTACAGCTCGCAGGATGTTGTCCATTTCAGGTGAGAGAACCTTAATTGGTTGCTTGACTCCACCAGGTTTCGCGCACATCAACACTGTCCAAAGTCTTGCTTTGTACAGTGTGGATGTGCTGCTCACATCAACAGCTTTTTTCTCTTCGCTGATTGCTGATTTCTTCGCTAAAACAACAGGGCGGGCTGATGTGTATGGCCTTTTGGAGAAACTGCCCACACTCGACAGCAATCCTAGGCTCACTACACGTGCATTAGTGCTTAACAGTTTGACTACCTACTACGCCGATCTCTGGCGTGCCTGCTGGCAGCCCACGTTCCAGCAGGACAGTTGGGCCAGCAACGACTCGCGTCTACAGCAGGAGTTCTTCGCCCAGCTTACCCCACACTGGCAGCGTAACTGTGCCCTGCGCAGCGATTACGCCCGCCGTCAGGCCCTAGTAGAAATCGACGTACTCGCCGCCCAGGCCCTCGGTCTGACCCTGGACGAACTGCTGACCATCTACCGTGTGCAGTTCCCGGTTATGCGCCAGAACGAGCGGGATACTTGGTACGACGCCAGCGGCCGCATCGTCTTCACCGCCAGCAAGAGCCTGGTCGGCGTCGGCCTGCCGCGCAAACCTGGCAAGAGGGACGAGCCCTGCACCCTGGTCCACCCCGACGGCCGCCGTGAAAGCAAACGCCTTGGCTGGGATGACGTAATGCCCAAGGACGGCAAGCCCCAGCTCGCCGACGGCACCGTCATCGAGCGCATGGTGCTGGACGACACCCAACCCGGCGGCCCGATCAACCGCATCATTCGCTACACCGCCCCCTTCACCCTCGCCGACCGCGAAGCCGACTACCGAGTGGCCTGGGCGCATTTTGAAAGAAGGGATGAGGAATGACTCAGCAACGATATCCAGCAGATTTGCCGGTGACGTTGGAGGACGTTCAAGGCTGTGGCTGGAAAGAAGTTCTACAGGGGATAGCTGAGGAAGATTTCGGCTATTCAGCGTTGTGGAGCGCCTTCTCCAAAGCTGCGGGCTCGGCAATGGAGGCGGGTCGTCAGAAGCATGCCAAAGTGCTTTGGCTGCTGGCGGATGCCTGTTCGATGATGCTGCATCCAAATAGTCTGACCGAGCCCTTCAAGCCCTTTGCGGTGTTCCAAGATCGTCGCTCAGCGCTGCCAGAGGATTTCACTGCTGAGGACTTGTCGCTTTTTCGCTCAGTGATGGAATTTGTTGACGATCCCCTGCTTAAAGCACGCTTGGCTGATTTGCTTTGGCTGGTGGGCAGTCCCCGGGACATTAAGCACGCGCTTGCAGCTATTGATGCCTATCGCGTTCTGCCGCTCAGTCCTAACACTTGGAGCAGAGGTAGCCAAGAGTGCTGGGAGCGTGGGGTGGTGCTGGCCCAAATGGTGGGCAAGGGGGGCGGAGACCGTCTCGCAACACTACAACAGCGAGTCGTTGATGCGCTTAAAGCGAGTACTGAGGGGGACGGATTCTTTGGGGTTAAGCTGGCCAGGATGCTGCGCAATCACCGGTTGGCCCGCGTTGATGGGGGCGGCATTGCGCAGAAACTGGAGGCGATAGCGCGTGCGCTTGATGATCAGGGGGATGTATTTGGAGCCAGGGCTTTCTACGAAGAGTCCGCCCATTGGTTCCGCTGGCTGGGGCAGCAGGAAAAACATGCGGAAATGACCGTCGCCCAGGCCGAAACCTATGTTAGGGAAGCTGCTTTTCAGTCGGTCAATGCCCTGCCATCCAACATGATCGCCAATAGCTTGTATGAGAAAGCGATACAGATTTATCGGGACATCCCTGGTAAATGGCGGCCGACTTATCGAGTGGATGAGCGTATCGCAGAGTTACGACGGCAGCAGAGCCAGGCAGGCGAGCAGGTACTCGATGAAATGGGGGTGATTCGTAGCCCCAGCATGGACATTACCGAGTTCGTCGAGCAGTCACGTAAGTTGGTCAGCGGTAAGCCAGCTCTCGATGCCCTCAATATGCTCGCCAATATTCATCCGGGGGAGCGAGTTGCTGCTTTACGAGAAACTGTGATCGAGCGGATGAGGCAGTTTCCGTTGCAATGGATATTTGAGAGCACGACCTTCAGTCGCGATGGGCGTGTGATTGCCAAGCGTCCTGCACTGAATCTTCTGGCTACCGAGTTATCG
The DNA here is from genome assembly GCF_029845265.1 of Ectopseudomonas oleovorans. NCBI lineage: Bacteria > Pseudomonadati > Pseudomonadota > Gammaproteobacteria > Pseudomonadales > Pseudomonadaceae > Ectopseudomonas > Ectopseudomonas oleovorans. The sequence goes on along the minus strand of NZ_JAOCLK010000033.1, from coordinate 14,105 downwards.
ACAAACGACGAACGAACCATTCAGGCCGCGATGGTTCGGGATTACGCAATGTTTCTTGGTATCACGGTGCAAGGTGCCATCCTGCCTGCACTGGAGGCTTTGCGGTTGGAGCATCGCATACGCAAGGCTGATTTCATCGAACTTGCGCAGCACTCACCCATCGTGCCGAGTGGCAGGGGCGTGCTATTCGGCAAAGCGCTTTTCGCCGGCTATGACGGCGATTTCGAGGCGGCACTGCATCTGCTCATCCCCCAGGTCGAACATATGGTTCGCACTCATTTGAAACAGGCCGGAGCCTCTACAACGACGCTCGACAAGGAAGGGATAGAAAACGAAAACGGCTTAAGCACCCTTATGGCGCTGCCCGAAGCTGAGGAGGTTTTCGGGGATGATATGGCGTTTGAGTTGAAGGCGCTGTTTTGCGATCCATTTGGCCCCAACCTGCGCAACGAACTGGCGCACGGGCTGTTGGATGATGCCGCTTGCAGATCGGCTGCGTCCGTTTATGCCTGGTGGCTGGGTTTGAGGTTGGTGTTCAATACGTGGTGGAACGCTCGGGCAGCCACTGTTGAGGGCGAAGAGCAGGCTGGTCAGAAAAGTGAGAGTACAACCGATGCATAGCGCTGCTGATCTTTTTGAAGAACTCAGCTCGGTCGATGAGCCCACCGGCATCGAGTCCAACCGCGCCAGCGAGCTGGGCAAGTCGCTGATGCAAACAGTAGTTGCCTTCTCCAACGAGCCAGAGCTGGATGGCGGTTATCTGCTGCTGGGCGCGAACGGCTTCGTCAATGACAGAGGGTACACCGTATTACCCGTACTATCCGCTATTGCCCCCTTCACCCTGGCTGATCGTGTGTCGAACTACCGGGTAGCCTGGGCGAATTTTGAATCGGCAGTTGCATGACTGAGGAGTGTTCAATGGGCAATGCCGAGGGAGAGGGCTCCATGCAAAGCAATAGCTGCAATATCAAAAGCTCAATTGCTGCTGAGCTGCAAAGAATCGAAGAAGATTGCATCCACTCTGGAAAGGCGCAGTTCAATGCTGGAGAGCGCTGGTCTTGCTATCACTACTGGTTAGGGATTCCGTCGGTTGTACTTAGTGCTGTGGCCGGAGCTGCCTTTATGAAGGATTACACTCAGGCTGCAGCAGGGCTCTCCGCCTTGATCACGGTGCTGACTGCGCTGATGACATTTCTGAAGCCGTCCGAGAGGGCCTCAGCACACAAATCTACTGGTGATCAGTATCTTGCATTGCGCAATGACGCTCGGGTTTTCCGCGAGATCAAACTGCACCACACCTGCGATGAGCAGTCGGCTATTGACGGGCTTGATGAGTTCACAACGCGCAGGAATGAGCTCAACAATGCAAGCCACCCGATAGCGCGAAGGGACTACGAAAAGGCGCGTGATGGTGTAGACAAAGGCGAAGCTACACACCGTGTCGATAAGGAGAAGTAATGTCGGTTCTTTCTTATTTAGAAAGGCGCGCTAGTGAAGCGGTTCTCTCTGATGCTGAGAAGCGTTCTATCAATACATCGATTACAACGCTGCGCGCAAGATTGATTAGTTATTTTGGGAAGAATGTGTCTGAACAATTTCAGTTTGGTTCATCCACGCGTGGCACTATCTTGCCAAGAAAAATGGATGAAGGCTCAGATATCGACTACATGATCGTCTTTTCGGAGTCTGGTTATACGCCGCAGACCTATCTTGATCGAGTTAAGCGGTTTGCCGAAACTTACTACTCTCGGTCAGAAATCAAGCAGTCATCGCCCACTATCGTTCTGGAACTTAACCATATCAAGTTCGATCTGGTTCCAGCGCTTAAGTCCTACTATGCCTACCAAATCGTAGGCCGTAATGGCGAGTGGCTTGATACCAATCCTAATGATTTCAACGAGACTCTGACGGCGAAGAACAATCAGGAGCTGTTCAAGATCAAACCGACCATCCGGCTGGTCAAGTTTTGGAATGCTAGGAGCGGTTACGTGTTTGACTCATACAGTCTTGAGAAATGGATTGTTGGGTTGTCGTATTGGGGGTGTATCAACCAAGCACAGTACCTTTTCAATGTTTTTGACAACCTGAGTCCATACTCGATAGATACACAGTGGCGTCGTGAGAAAGTGGAGCGGGCTAAAAGAATCATTGCAACGGTTCGCCAGTATGAGCAAGACGGCATGCCGTACAGTGCTGAAGAAGAAGTGAAAAAATTGATCCCTGAGTAATGGGCGCTGCTGGTCATCCAATTGTCGGCTTTCTCCTGCTTGGCGCAGAAAGCAAATTAACGGTATCCCCTCTCAGGGAAGATGAATCATGTCGTACGCTGGAATATCTGTTCGTGAAGCACTGGAAAAACTGAATGCACCCAATAACGGCTGGTACCTGCCTCAGGTACAGCGCCAGTATGTGTGGGGGGCTCGGCATGAGTCGGAGGACTATGTATGTCTTTTGCTGGACTCGCTGCTTCAGCGCTATCCAATTGGTGGCGTGGTGCTGTGGGAAACGGATCAGAAGGTGCCGTATCGCTATTTCGTCCAGGATTACCTACCAGGCCACTATGCGCGTCAGGTAGACGAGGGGCGGTGGGGCGCAGCCAAGGCTCTGGTGTATGACGGTCAGCAACGCTTGCAAACGTTGTACTCGGTGCTTCGACATCGTTTCAACGGGCGCATTTTGCACTTCGATTTGCTGTTCGACTCAGCAACAGCTGAGGCGGATGAGACTGGTTTTCTGTTTCGTGATGCTGGCGCGGAAGCGGATCCGCGCTATCTGCGTATGACCGAGCTGTCCTGTTTGCGTTGCAACGAGGATGAGAAGGTCGACCTGGAGGATCGTGCTCTAGTTGCAGCGGCAGATGACAAGGGCTTGAAGCTGCGTGTGCGAAGAAACCTGAGCGCCTTGTGGGACATCTTCGTAGATACCAATCACAAATCGATTGCTTATTTTTCGGTGAAGGCTGACACCGAAAAAGAGGTCAACGAGGTCTTTCGCAGACTGAATACCGGTGGAATTGCACTGACCCAGCTGGAACTGGTATTGGGTAAGATCAAGGCAGTCCAGTCCGATTACGAAGAAAAACTATGGGCGCTATCGGAAGCCATCACCAAGAAAAGTGGCGGAATTATGTTCTCCTCCACGTCGATCCTTCAATTTTTTCACCTACTCATTAAGAACACTATCCGTATCTCAGAAGCTCGCTTGGATGCTGAAGACATCCCGGCTTTTCTGGATATTTTGGAGAATGACTCCGAGCCGTTGGTTGAGGTTTTCAGTAGCTATTTGAACGGTCTTTTCAGCATCAATCATGCTTCGATTGTGCCTCGCTGGCTGGCGGTCTTGCCCATTGCTGCTTACCTGACCGAGCTAAAGCGCCATGGCCACGAGTGGCGTATTCGTACTTGGGATGAGTCAGAAGTAAGGCTTGTTCATCAGTATTTCCTGCTCTCCCAGTTATGCGACTGGAATACTCAAACCATGGTCAATGCTTTTGCCCGCGAAGCGATGGAGGCGGGCCGAAACAATTGGTCGTTCCCTCTAGATACGATCCGGCAGATTGCGGTTGAGAAGAACCGTACCGGTGAACTTAATGAGTACCAGTTGCTGAGCCAACCCTGGCTCTCCACCAAGGTGCTCATGCCTGGTCGAAGCTACGTGTTTCACGACAGCAAGCCACAGGTCGATCATATTTTTCCGCTCAAGCTTGATGGGCAAGATGAGGCATACCAAGAAGCTGTCGATGTGCTTTGGAACTTCCAGCCTGTTTCAGCGGAGGTCAACAACTACAAGCGGGCACGTCACCCAAGGGAGTTTTTCAAAGCTGCAGACGGTAGTAAGTACTTCGGAGCTTACGATTTCGTTCCTGCCACAGACAGTGAGCTCTGGGACGCGCCTTTGGCGTTTGTGGCTGAGAGAAGGAAGCACATGCTTGCAGCTCTTGAGGGTCTCTATGGCCTGAAGGTGGTAAAGACTGGCGATGAGGGTATTTAGTCATGCAGCCCTTGATCGTTTCCCAGCAGCTCACCCAGGGCGTCGCGGACTTCCTGCGTACGGCATTTCCCTCGACTACGAATGGATTCGAGGGCTTGTTAGAGCGGTTTCTGGCGCAGCGCAGCAATGTGTTCAAGGGCCCCTACCTGTCGCTGCCTTTGCCGTTTCGCAAGCATATGGGGGATGGCACGCCGGCTTTTCCCTGGCTGTTCGAAGGGTTCGTGCCGCATGCGCATCAGGCCCGTGCTTTCGCTCGACTGAGCGGTGCCACAGCGCAATCAACGCTGGTAGCAACCGGTACTGGCTCAGGTAAGACCGAGTGCTTTCTGTATCCGATTCTGGAGCATTGCCGACAGGCGCAGGCGGAGGGGCGGCGAGGGATCAAGGCAATCATCCTGTATCCGATGAATGCCCTGGCGACTGACCAGGCTGGGCGGGTAGCTAAGGAGATTGTCAAAACGGCTGGCCTGGCAGACGTTCGTGCGGGCTTGTATGTAGGGGATGCGCCTGCCGAGCTGTCGCAAACGGTACGCCGACTGGAAGATGGCAGCTTTTCGGTGATTACCGATCGCGATGTGCTGCGTAGTAACCCGCCGGATATCCTGCTGACCAACTACAAGATGCTGGATTTTTTGCTGATTCGTGCCGCCGATACGCCGCTGTGGGTCCACCAGCAGCCGGATACGCTGCGCTATCTGGTGGTGGATGAGCTGCATACCTTCGATGGTGCGCAGGGTACCGACCTTGCTTGTTTGATCCGACGCCTGAAAGGCCGCCTGCAATCGCCGCCGGGGCAACTGGTGTGTGTGGGGACTTCGGCCACTCTGGGCGATGACGGGGTAGGTGATCTACTGGCGTTTGCGGGTGATGTATTCGGTGAGGCGCTCAATGAGCAAGCGGTCATCTCCGAGGATCGTGAGTCGGTTGGCGATTACCTGGCTGAGGCATTGGTGGAGTTCACCCTGAGTCCGCAGCCGATGCAGGTGGGTAAACTACCCCCTGAGCAATATGCCGATTTGCCTGCCTATCTGGCTGCTCAAGCCGAGCTGTGGTTTGGTGAACCCTGCACGGTCGAGCAGGTGAAGGACCTTCGTTGGCGCTGTGCGCTGGGAGAACGACTAAAAAGTCATTTTGCCTTTCAGAACCTGCTGCGTGACCTGGAACGGTTAGGGCCTAAGTCGGTACTGCTGGACGATCTGCTGACGCTGCTGCAGCGTCGCCTGCCTGCGTGCGATGAGCCACGTTACCCCATGCTCTGGTTGTCCAGCCTGCTGGCGCTGGTGGCCCATGCGCGTAAAGACGCCCATCAGGATTTCTTTCTGCAGGTAAAAGTTGAAATCTGGCTGCGCGAGTTGCGCCGCATGGTCGCTGCGCTGGATGAGCACCCGCAGTTGCGTCACCACGATGATCTTCGCAAGGCCGATCTGACGCGCTTGCATCTGCCGGTCATCCACTGCAGGGAGTGCCATGCCACGGGCTGGGGTGCGACTGTGCAGAAGACGAGTCCCAATCAGTTGGGGCACGACCTGCAGGGATTCTATAGCGCGTTCTTTGCTGAAGATGTGGCGACTCGGTTCGTTTTCCCGGTGGGTAACGAACACAACCGTGCAGTGTTTGAACGCAAGCAAGTCTGTCCGGCTTGCGGCACCTTGCATCAGGATGCGCACAGCCACTGTGCCCATTGTGAGGATCAACCATTAGTCCGGGTTGATATTGCACACAATCTGCGAGAGAGCACCCGCAATGGTGCCAAGTTCACCAAGGCGCACCACGACTGTCCTTATTGCAATGGCTACAAAACCCTGACCATTGTTGGCTCCCAGGCAGCCAGCCTGGCGGCGGTCATGGTGGGGCAGTTGTTTGCCAGTCGCTTCAATGCGGATAAGAAACTGATCGCCTTTTCCGATTCCGTTCAGGATGCGGCGCATCGTGCAGGTTTTCTCGCGGCTCGTACCTGGCGCCTGAACCTACGTCCGGCGTTGGCCCAGGTAATCGCTCAGGCGGGTGAGCGGCCTCTGACCCTTGCTGAGCTTCCGGCGGCCTTTGCCGGCTTGTGGCGTGCCAGGTTGGGCGAAGGTCACTATGTGGCCAATTTCTTGCCGCCGCAACTGCAATGGCTGCGCGACTTCGAGACGCTGATGGAGGAAGGCCAGCTGCCCCAAGGCAGCAACCTGGGGCGTGAATTGGACAAGGTACTGCCTTGGGTGTTGAAAGCTGAGTTCGGACAGGACGCACATATCGGCCGAACCTTGGTTGCGACGGCAACGGCCAGCGTGGTGCCGCTACCAGGTCGCCTTCAGCAGGCGGTGGACTGGATGGGGCCTCGCCTGCGAGAAGCCCTGGAGCCACTGGCTGGCACTCACGGCAATGACTTGGCCGTGTTTCTTCATGGCCTTATCCAGATGCTGCAGCGTCTGGGAGCCTGGCATGACCAAGAGCTGAATTTTTATGCGCGCATGGGCAGCAGTCCCTGGGGATACAAGAAGAACCCTAGCCATTTCAAACTGCTAAGCGGCCCCAGACCTCCGCGCTTTGTCACCTTGATCGACTACCAGCGTTGCGCATCCGTGAGTGGCAGCCATTCCGGGATATTCCGCGCCTGGGCATTCCAGGCGTTGCCAGAGCTGGATGGGCTGGCGCTGGGGGCCGAGCATCTGTGGTTGCCGCTTTATCGTCTGGCATTCGAGGCCTTAGCCGAGGCTGGGCTGGCAGATTATGTGGAGGCGGAGGGCAAGTCGGACATCCGCGTATGGGGGCTGCAGCCGGATGCTTTTGCTGTTGTGCCGGGTGGTCGAGGCTGGCGCTGTGATCGTTGCCATAGCAGTCTAATGGCTGGGCCAGAAGAGAACCTAGCAGGGCAGCCGTGCCGTCGTAAGGACTGCCGCGGACATCTGCAGGCATCTGCCGAGCAAGGGGATTTTTACCGCAAGCTTTATCTCAATGCCGATATCCAAAGGGTGGTCGCTCATGAGCACACAGGGCTGTTGCCCCGCGATACGCGCGAGGCAGTGGAGCGTAACTTCAAGTCCGATAGCGGGCGACCAGGTGCGATAAATGTACTGTCGGCAACGCCCACGTTGGAGATGGGTATTGATATCGGTGACCTCTCCAGCGTGCTGCAATGTTCGGTGCCACCTCAGCAAGCCAATTACATTCAGCGTGCTGGCCGGGCAGGGCGCAGTACGGGTAATGCGCTGCTGATGAGCTTGGCTGCCAGCAAGCCGCATGACCTGTATTTCTGGGAAGACCCCAAGAGCATGATCGCCGGTTCGGTCCAGGCTCCGGGGGTTTTCCTGAATGCTTCGGCGGTGTTGGAGCGGCAGCTGACCGCCTTTACCCTGGACTGCTGGGTGCAGCAGAACGGTCGCAATGCGCAGATACCTGCAGAAATTCGTCAAGTGTTCAGTGCCATCGTTAATCAGAGCACAACGCGCTTCCCCTATCCCTGGTTGAGTTTTGTCGAGCAGAACCGGGCACTGCTGCTGGAGCGCTTCCTGCGGCTGTTCAATCACGGGGCTCAGGCGCCACTGAGTGAAGCTACGCAGCAGTTCTTACAGCGTTTCATCGAGGGCGATGAAGCGCAGAACAGCCCTTTGGCGCTGAAGATCATCAATCGCTTGCAGGGTATTGCCTCCGATGTGGAAAGCATCAAGCGCAAGCGCGATACCACGGTCAAGGAGATCGACAAGCTTCAGGCACTGCCGGTTCGTGGTGAAGAGCAGGAGGAGGAGTTGTCTCGTCTGACGCAGGATCGCACGGCTCTGGCGCGACTAATCGGCAGCATTGAGGGCAAGGCGACGCTGAACGTGCTTACCGATGAGGGCCTGCTGCCGAACTATGCCTTCCCCGAACAGGGCGTTCTGTTGCGCTCGATGATTGTTCGGGACTCTAAGCCGGGTACTGCGACACCGGATTCGGAAACCTTCGAATATGAGCGGCCGGGGTCAACGGCCATTACCGAGTTGGCGCCGAACAACACCTTCTATGCCGAAGGGCGCAAGGTGGTGATCAACCAGGTAGATGTGTCCAAGGTAAAGCCGGAGTACTGGCGCTTTTGTCGGCAGTGCTCCTATACCGAGCCCCTGAGTTCCGGAGATCAGCACCCGAGCTGCCCTCGGTGCGGCGATGGTTTGTGGAAAGACAGTGGTCGGGTACATGAGATGTTGCGGCTGACCACGGTATTTGCTCGAACCCTAGATCGCGATAGCCGCATTGCCGATGACTCGGATGAGCGTGAGCGCGGCTTTTATGTGCGCCAGGCTCTGGTGGATAGCCCACCTGATGCCGTGCGCCAGGCATTCGTGTTCGATCAGCAAAGCTTCCCCTTCGGCTTCGAGTTCCTCGACCGAGTGACCTTCCGCGAGGTCAACTTCGGTGAGCAGTCGGAACAGGGCGCGCCGATGGAGATCGGCGGCAAAGAGCTTAACCGCCCCGGATTTAGCATATGCGCCGAGTGCGGCACCTTGCAGCGCAAGCGTAAGGCAGAAGAGCTATTCCGTAATCACGCATCCTGGTGTTCCAGGCGTAAGAACCCTGAGGCCAGCACCCAGCAGTGCGTGTTCTTGTACAGAGAGTTCACCAGCGAAGGTATTCGGTTGTTCCTTCCGGAGGTCGGCTTTGCCGATACCAACGAAGCGCTGCTGAGCTTCGTTGCTGCGTTGGAGTTGGGGCTGGCCAGGCGATTCCGTGGGGCGGTTGATCACCTGCGAATCGCGTTGGATATGCGAATGGCCGCCGGTTCGGACAACCCACGTTGCTATCTGGTGATCTATGACAGTGTGCCCGGAGGTACGGGTTATCTGAAAGAGCTGATGCGCGCGCCGGAGCCGTTGCTGGAGGTGTTTGAAACGGCCCTCAAGGCGCTTGATGAATGCAGTTGCAATCAGAATCCGGAAACCGACGGTTGCTACCGCTGTGTCTATCGCTACCGCAACAGCCATGAGCGCCAGTCGATCTCCCGCCGCACGGCGCAGAAGCTGTTGGGGGAGGTGATGCAGCACAAGGGTGGACTGCATCCGGTCAATCAACTGGCTGATGTGCAGCCTGACAATCAACTGCTGGAAAGTGTGCTGGAGAAGCGTTTTGTCGAGGCACTGCGTCGTGAGCATGATGGTGGCAAGTTCAAGCTGAGCGAGGTGCTATTCAAGGGCAAGGCTGGCTATGAGTTGCAGGCCGGTGCGCGCCGCTGGCGGCTGGAGCTTCAGGTGCCTCTTGGGGAGGCCGATGGTGTGGTAGTGCCGTGCAGGCCGGACTTCGTGTTCTGGCCTGACGACACTGTGGATGACCTGCCGATTGCGTTGTTTGTCGACGGTTGGCAGTACCACAAGGACATTGTGACTACTGATCTCGTCAAGCGTATGGCCGTAGCCAAGAGCGGGCGCTTCTCTGTCTGGACGTTGACCTGGGACGATGTTGAAGCGGCTCTTTTAGGGCAGCCAGTCAAGACCCCATCACCCTGGCCAAACCTGATAGAGGCTCAGTCCCAACAGGTTGTTGAGAAACTCTGTAGCGGTATGGGGCTGCAGGGCTTTTCCGGCTTTGCCGTGCTTGAGCCATTCACTCAGCTGCATCGGCGTCTTGCTGGTGTCACAGGCGCGCAGATGCGCCAGTACAGTGTGGCGCTGGCTGTGGGGCTGTTGATGCCTCCGGGTGATCAGAGTGCATTGCAGACCATGAAGGGGCGGGCCTTCATGCAGCGGTTGGATGAGTTGTGCTTGCTGCCGAACCATGCCGATTTACGCCAGTCATTCAGAGCTCTGGGGGATGGTGTCTCCCTGGCGGTGGCGATGCGTGCTGACCAATTACGCCAGGTAATGGGCGGCAAGTGCGCAGCAGATGACGAGCCTTGGCTGGCCTTTGAATGGCTGCAAGAGAATATGGGGGGCGAAGAGATCAAGCTGCGCTGGCAGCAACTCTGGCGTTTGCTCAACCTGCTGCTGCCTTTGCGCCATTTGTGGGCCGGTTGTGCCGATATACCCGGCCTGGCAACGCTGTTAAACAGCCCTCTGTTGCAACAGCCGGATGTAACTGCCGATTGGCTGGAAGCATTGGAGATTGTCGCTACTGAACTCTCATCCTGGTGTCAGGCCTTAGCCGCCATGGGGGTTAATGCACCTATTGCTGGTTTTGAGTTGCTGGATGACAAGCAATGCGTGTTGGCGGAGGCAGAGCTGGCTTGGCCGGCAGTGAAGGTGGCGATTTTCCTGCCGGATTACTCGGATACCCTGGGTGTATTCGAGAACCGTGGGTGGCATTGTTTTGTCGCTGAAGGCGGGGCGCTGCCTGAACCGCTACGTAATCTTTTGATGGAGACTCTGGCATGACGCTGGCACCGAAAATCGCGATGTCTGACGACTTTCTCAAGTCCTTTGCTGCTGTGCCTCGTGCTCAGCAATTGGCCGTGCTGAATTTTGTGGCCAAGTTTCGGCAGAACCCCATGGCTTCAGGGATCAATTACGAGCGCATTCGTGATGCTGCCGATGCGAACATGCGCTCGGTGCGCATCAATGACAATATGCGTGGCATTGTGCTCAAGCCGGATGTGGGGAATGTGTATTGCTTGCTCTGGGTCGATCAGCACGATGCAGCATATCAATGGGCCAGCCGCCATCGCGTAGCTATTCACCCGGATGTGGGCAGTATCCAGGTGTATGCGGTTCATGAAGTCTCCGATGCTCAGCCTGCGCAGTTTGAGCAGAGCCCTGAGAGGGTAGGCCTTTTCCATGCGCTCAAGGATCGCGAGATTCGCCGTTTGGGGGTTCCGGATGATCGGTTGGCGGCGGTACGGGCGGTGTGTACCGAGGAGCAACTGGAGGCTCTTCAGAGTGAGCTTCCCGATGAGGCCTTCGAGGCGCTTTATCTTTTTGCTGCTGGTGATTCCTACGAGAAGATAATCAGCGAGCGAAGCGCTCCAGATGCGGTGGATCAAGGTGATTTTGCTGCGGCGCTTGAGCGTGATGGCAGCCGTCGACATTTTGTCGTGCTGACGGATGACAGCGATCTGGAGGCTTTGTTGGCCGCGCCCCTAGAGCGCTGGCGAGTGTTTTTGCATCCTAGCCAGCGCAAACTGGTGGAGCGTGACTGGAATGGCCCAGTTAAGGTAACGGGCGGTGCCGGAACCGGGAAAACGGTGGTGGCGATGCACCGGGCCGCGAGGCTTGCGCGCCAGTACGCGGCACTGCCTGGTAAGCCAGTTCTGTTCACCACCTTCACCAAAACACTGGCTGAAGACATTCGCCAGCATTTGCAGATGCTCTGTACGCCGCAGGAGCTGGAAAAGATCCAGGTGGTCAATCTTGATCAATGGGCCTTGGGTCTGTTGCGCCGCTTTGGTTACCCCCATGAGTTGCTTTACAAAGAGGCGGATCGTCGGCGTTTCTGGCAGGCAGCGATGTCTGCCATGCCTGCCGGGGCTGATTTATCTCTGCCCTTTATGCGTGCCGAATTCGAGCGTGTTGTGCTGCCTCAGGGCTGCGAAACGGCAGATCAATATATGCGTGCCAGCCGTATTGGCCGCGGGGGGCAGCTTGGTCGCACCCAGCGCAAGTCAATCTGGCCTGTGTTTGCCGAGTACCGTGCACAACTCCAGGCGGCCAACCTTCGGGAGCCGGAGGAAGCATTTCGTGAGGCATGCCAGCTGTTGGATCGGGAGAAGCCGGTACTGGGTATACGCTCCATGGTGATAGACGAAGGGCAAGACATTAGCGCTGCAGCCTTTGCTTTGATCCGCGCAGCCGTGCCTCCCGCTGACAATGATCTGTTTATCGTTGGAGATGCGCATCAGCGCATCTATCGGCACAAAGTCGTTCTGAACCGAGTAGGCATTGAGGTGCGTGGTCGTAGTCGCAGTCTGCGTATCAATTACCGTACAACGGATGAAATCCGTCAGTGGGCCTGTGCGCAGTTGGAAGGCTGCAGCGTTGATGACCTCGATGGTAACGCCGACAGCTTGCGTGGCTACCACTCACTAACGCACGGCGACATGCCAGACTTGATTCTCTCCTCATCCGCGCAGGACGATCTGGCACATATCCAGTCGCTGTTAGGTCAGCTCCAGGCAGATGATATCGAGTTGCGCCAAGTCTGCATTACGGCGCGAACCAATGATGATCTGAGCACCATTGGTGATGGGTTGCAGCGTGCAGGAATTGCCGTGCTCCGTCTGGATAACACGACTTCCGATGATGCGAAGGCTGAGGGGGTACGTCTGGCAACCATGCACCGCATCAAGGGGCTTGAGTTTGGTGTGGTGATCGTGGCTGCCTACAAAGGGTCGGTCGCTTATGCTGAACAGTTCAGCCGAGATGAGGACGCCGGCGTAGCTGAGGATACCGAGCTTGCAGAGCGCTGCCTGCTACATGTGGCGGCAACGCGGGCCAAGAGGAATCTCTTTGTGCTAAGTCGGGGTTAAGGCTCGGTGCAACCCGCATTTTACAGCGCGTCGGTATTGCCTTCTGCACGATTTCGAAGGATTGACTCCAGCCGTTCTCCTAGCACCATCCATGCTTCGGTTTTTTCTTTGGCATAGTCATGGTGCAGATAGTGCCGACGCACCTTAGATCCCCCGAGTAGATGGTTCTGGCAGCGATCGATGATCTCCAGTGTGACACCAAGTTCCTGCATCATGGTTGCGCCGGTGCGTCTTAGGTCATGGGGCGTCCATTCGCCCTTGTTGCCGTTGCTCAGCACCAACGAGTCATCATGATGGCGGCCTGCTAGGGGCTTGCTGCGGTTTTTGAATCGACACTGTCGGTCTCCGATGAGCTTGCTGACCGTCTTGGTGTCGACGTGGTTTTTGCCATCCTTGCTGGGGAAGCAGAACAGCGTATCGCTGGTTTCTTTGTGCAGCCGTTTGAACTGCTCAAGAGCAAAGACTGAAAGAAAAACGTGGTGATCCTGGCGCTTACCCTTGTGCCCTTTGGTGGCCTCGGCCGGTATGAACCAAGTGCCTTTCTCCAGATCCACGTGGCGCCATTCAGACTTGAGCAGTTCGCCGATGCGGCAGAGGGTGCTCAGGCAGATCCATACGGCGCATTGCACGCGCGGATTGACTGGACGGATGCCGGAGTATTTTTGGCCGGCGGGCAGGGCTTCGTAGTCACGCTCAAGGCGCTCGAAGATATCGCGCAGTTCGCGAATCTCATCTGGCGAAAGTAGGCGGTCGCGCTGTTCTTCATAGTGGTGGTCGAGCAGCTTGCTCACGTCTATCAGGTCCGCAGGATTGCCGTCTGCCATCAGGGTGCGCCACGGTTTACGCTTTTCTCCCCAGCGCAGCATTTGGCCTATGTCTTTGCTGCGGATTACTACGGTGCGGTTCAGGCCTCGGGCTTTGACCGAGCGTAGGACGGTGAGCAGGTCTTTCTCTGTGAGGCTGCGCAGCGGCTTCTTGCCAATGAGTGGCAGAACATCCTTCTTAAAGCTGCGGATCAATTCTGCGTTGCCGTCTTGGCGTGAGACGCCATCCCGTATCCATTCGTCAAATAGGTCTGCCACTGTTTTGTTTTCGGCTGCTTCACGTTCGGCCTCAGCAATCGTAGCGACAATGGCCGCTTGTGCCTCGATCCGTGCTGCTTTGGCGGCAAGGGTAGGGTGCAAACCTTTCGTGACGAGTGCCCGCGCTTCGTCGCGCTCAGATCGGATTTGCGCCAAGCTTTTCTTCGGCCAGCTGCCCAGTCGCTTTCGGGTTCTGGAGCCATCCAGTTTGAATTCATAGCTGAACTGAACCGTGACTCCGCGCACTCCAGCTCGCACCTCGGCAACCAGTCCACCATCCTCTCGGAAGACCTTTCCATGATCTTCAGCAGTGAAAGCCTCCAGTTGTTTGATCGTCAGCTTGGCCACTCTCTACCCCTAGTAAATTTTTTTGCGCCCGAATTTTGTGCCACTTTTGTGCCACCGAAACGCTTGGCTGGTGGTGGACGATGGTAGACGCTGCAGGAAGGTAAAATAGCCTGAAAGCCCCGTGAATACTAGGGTTTACGTTGTTTGTGGTTGTCCATGGTGATCTATGGAAATCCACCAAATAAGCGCATGGGGTGCAAGGGGTCGAGTGTTCGAATCACTCCGTCCCGACCAAAAAACCCTAGAAAATCCAGTCACTTAGCGGTGACTGGATT